>DASUGI010000024.1:0-3350 GCA_036274115.1 Verrucomicrobiia bacterium | reverse complement strand
CATCATTGGCGCTCGCAATGGAACTTGTGGCAACGACCAGGGCGGCGAGCAGCGGGCAGACTCTACGCGACATTGAAGTTTTGATCTTCATGGACATGAACATTCTGACTGCCGCTCCGAACCCGTGCAATGCGAGAAGCCACGATTTCCGCCGCATGTTTGTGTAGTTGACCCTCCGACGGCGAACGGTATGTTACGCGTGCAATTACCCTCAGTTAATGCGCGCCTTTGAAGTATCGTCTCGAGGAATCCTCAGCCGTCCACGCATCATCGCCCTCGCGGCGTTGTCGTGTTGCCTGGTGTTTTTACCAATGAATTCCCGCGGTGAAGCCATGTTGCAGTTGTTCAACGTGAGTTGGAAGGAACTTGCAACCAGGATGCCGGAGATTGCCGAAGCGGGTTACACGAGTCTCTGGCTGCCGCCGCCGGCCAAAGCCGGAAGCGTCTTTTCCGTCGGCTACGATTTGTTTGATCCGTTCGACCTCGGCGACCTGAATCAACGCGGCACGGTGGCGACGCGTTACGGCACCAAGGCAGAATTGCTCAACGCCATCGAGGTCGCTCATCGCTTTGGCCTCCGCGTTTATTTCGACAACATCATGAATCACCGGGGCTTTGATGTTCCCGGTTACAATGCGAGCACTCCAACGAATCTTTACCCGGGACTCGCGCCGCAGGACTTTCATCTCCGCCGGCAGGGCGACGGCACGTATCGCAACTGGGACAACATCCGCAACTGGGGCGACACCTGGCAAATCCAGCATCGACCGCTTTCCGGGCTGCTTGATTTGGCCAACGAAGCCGGAAGCGTGAATGAAAACTTCGGAGCGACGGAAGGCAGCACGGCGCCCAAGATTTCGTTTCTTCGTCAACCGGGCCAGAACCGCTACTACATGGACACCAACCTGCCACCCATCGCCGGACCCTGGCGACCGTTTAACGGCACGAACGGTGATCCAGTAATTGAAGATGTGAACTCGTATCTCATTCGCGCCGCCATGTGGACGCTGGCCGAGACGCGTTGCGATGGCTTTCGTTTGGATGCGGTGAAGCATACGCCGTCGGCTTTCTTTGGTGCGACTTCAGCCACCCCCGATGGCTACGTGGGCGCGCTGCAAACCATGTTTGATTACGTGCACGGCTATGGCAACAACGTCACGGGCAATGGCTACATTGAGAACGACGACAACCGGAACAGCGCTTTCGACTCGGAAACCACACGCAATGACGCCCTGCTCTTCGGCGAACATCTCGGTGAACCGCCGAGTTATGGAGAATACCTGTCACGCGGCATGCGGCTGGTGGATGCGCCGTTGTCTTCAACGTTGAACAACGTCCTCGGCAATCCGTCAGCGTCACTCTCGGGCCTGGATCAACGCGACTCGGGCGGTTTCTCCGCGCCCAATCGTGTGATGTATGCGCAGAGCCATGACAACGCCTTTGCCAATCATCGCGAGCTGCAACTGGCCTACATGTTCGCGCGTGAAGGCATCCCGGTGATTTATTCGGACGGTTACAATCAATCGAGCGGACCGGATTACTTCCCGCGCCTGGCCAATGCGCCCTATCTCGGTCAGTTCGGTGACAACAAAATGCCCGAGTTGACCTATCTCCACCATCAACTGGCTCGTGGCGGCACGCGACCGCGTTGGAGCGACAATGACATTGTCGCGTTCGAGCGCTACGACTATCGCGACGACGGCAGCGCAGCGGATCAAACGGTAATGTTGTTCGCGATGAATGACAATTTCAGCGGCGCTGGGGCGGATGCGCTGTTTCTCGACGGCGAAGGCGATTTTATTCCGGGTGGCGTCATTCCACCGGGCGCAGGTGGAAACCGGCAAGGACTGGCAGTGAGTTTCCCACCCGGTTCAGTGCTGGTGCAACTGGCTTCGTCAACGCCGGGAAATGCGCGCACGTTCAAAACGGCCACGGTTCGCGCCGCAACGAACAACCGCGCCACCGCGCAATCCAGCGGAGGCAGCATTGTTTACGTGGGCGGACAAAGCATTCCCGCAGGCGGCGGTGCGATTGAGATTCTCATCCCGAGCGGCGGCTACGTGATGTATGGCTACCAATGGCCCGAAGCGAGTCGAGCAAGCCACAAGGATGTGATTACGCTTCGTCAGAACGGCGTTGATGCACCGCGCCTGACGGTTTATCGCAAGGATGGCGTGGATGGCGATGCGGGCTTCAATCCGCTTTATCCCTTCAAAATGCGCGGCAGCGTTGATGCCGATGGCAATGTTATCGGTGGGGTAAACGTTTCGAACAAGACCTATGCGATCGATGTGCCGGTCGTGACCAATGCCGCCTTCGATTTGTTGTTTCGCACGGATGCTTCGGCGGTGAACATTCTGGCCAAGCTGGATGGCGGTGTTGATCTCAACAGCCACATGTCGCTCGGTTCGACCGCCCCAGACAAACGGGACAACCGACCGGGCACTGTGTCGGATGTCTTCCTCGGCTACGAGCAGACTCAATTTCAATTCCGCTACGGACCGGAAAAATTTGCCGCCATGGCAACGAACCGTAACAACACTGTTTCGGACGGCGCCGAGACTTACCATTACACCGTCGGTGGCGGGAGTTTGGTCGTGGATGGAACTGGCAACGACTGGACGCTCATAACCAGCACCGCGGCATGGACGATTCATACCCCTAGCAATACAACCACCATCAGTGGCGGCGGTCCGGCAACGCAACGTGTCCCGCTCAATCCAACCAATGGTGGCCCCGTGGAGATTTACGTGCGCGCGGGCTATGAGTTTCTCGTCAGCCGCTGTGTGCTCTATTACACCGTGGATGGCTCGAATCCCGAAGGTTCGTTTGGCGTTGGTCTGGGAACAACCAAAGTTGTTGAAGGCGGTTGGGTCAATGACGATTCGGGCAATGGCACGATTGATTGGTGGAAGGCGACCATTCCGGCAGTGGACAACACCAATGGCGCGCGCCTCCGCTACAAAGTCGCGCTCTTCAACGACAACATCAGCACGATCGCTGATTCAAACGCAGCCAAGCGCTGCGGGCTGACGCAGTTTGCGATCACGAATTTCAATCCGGCGACGGCCGCCGTGTGGCTGCACAATAACCGTAACACAAATGACACGATCACCGGCCTGCGCGAAGGCTTTCACATGGTGCGAGCGAGGGCGTTTCTGCCGCGCGATGGAAAGTCGGGCGTGTTCAACACGTTTCTCCAGACGTTTTACTACGACGCTGCTCCGCCCACGGGCGTAATCGCATTTCCAGTCAACGACGGAGAAAACCTCAACGGTTCGACTTACCAGGTTGTGGTCCGCGCGGACAGCAGCGTAACTGGAGTGGAATTCAACATCAGCGACTCCGCT
>DASUGI010000023.1:0-11559 GCA_036274115.1 Verrucomicrobiia bacterium | reverse complement strand
GGACCCGCGGGATGAATATCGCGGTGCGTCGAGTACCAGAGCGTGTGCTCGTTATCCATGCAGTAGTAGCGAATGCCGCCGTTGGTCGCGCGGCCCCAAGTGTTGGTGAGGTGCTGCACCCAGGCCTGCTGGAATGCGGAGTTGGTGAGGAAATTGGCGTCATTGGGATTGTTGGTGGTGATGAGCCAGGTGGTGCCCGCGTTCGTGCCCACGCCATTGCCTGCGTCGGGCATCCATTGCCAGTCGTTGCCTGCTTGCGGGCCATACTTGCTGATGGAATAACTCGCGAGTTTACTGCGACCCGGCCCGAGCTTCGGCATCCAATCAATCATGGGAATGGTGAGAATCGGTTCCGCCCCGCCGGCTTTGGTGGAACTGACAAAGTTATTTGCATCCGCGCCTGGAGTGGCGCTGGAGCCGGCAATGCTCTGGTAATACCAGTCGTTGGCTTTGTTGTCCGCATTCAATTGCCAGTTGTAACGCGTGGTCGAGTTGCCGCCCCAACGATTGAGCGGGGCGTTGAGTTCGTTGAGCTGGCTCGAGGAGGCAAAGGCCACGCCGTAGATGAGTGGGTTGATGGGACGCTTGTTCAATGCGGCGTTTACGGTGATGGCGACTGGAACATTCGAAGCCACGCTGATGTTCGCCGGCGCGGAATCCGACGAGCCAGCCGAAGGCAAACCCATGTTAAAGAGCACTCGTGCTTTGACGGTGTAATTACCTACGCCGACGTTGGGCCAGGTATAGTTGTAGGGTGGCGACGAATCTTCGTTGTGTAAGGCCGCGCCGTTATAGAATTGGACGCGATCAATCGTGTGACCGTTCGTCGTCACGGTTGCTGCGAACGAAATTGTTGCCGGGGCGAAGTAGCTGTCGCCGGGAGCGGGTGAGTTCAGAGCGACGCCCGGATTTGCGGCGGAATTGGTCGTGAGCACGATATCGTCCACGTAAAAGGTTGGGGCCAATCCAGAATTCTCGACTTGCAGCCAGAAGCCGTCGAAATCCGCTGCGCTACCAACGCCAAGCGAGGCAAGCGATAGGATTTCCTGCCTCCAGGAATTCGCTGGCAATGGCGCAAGCACGACACTCGTTTGTGCGACTCCATTGCGATGAGCCTGCACCCGGAGCGATTGGCCGCCACTACCTCCGTTGATCCAGAAGGCCAGGTTTGCGAAGTTCCCGCCGTTTTGAGGCGTATGATGAAGATACAAGGCCTGCCAGTTCGTTGAGGAGACACTGATAGAACTTGACCCGGCGTGAACGGGCGAAGGGTTATTGAGGTTCACGGTGGCCCAGCTCCAGTTCGCCCAGCCGTTTTGGAGCGAATCCGTGTATACGTTTTGGCTGGACTGGGCAAGTAGATGACCAGCCGCGAGTAGCACGCTGGCAATGGTGAAACTACGTTTACCAGAGGCGCATCCTTTTAACATCTGCATATCCTTCCACAGCAGCAGCACCTTTGCCATCGTGCCATTTAATGACAGCCGCAAACATGATTTTGCCATTGCCCGTGGGCTAAACCTCTCTATCAATGACGGCATTCTATGAAACCATTCCTGTGCCTGGTCACGCTCCTGACTCTGGTTCCCGCTTTGGCTCAATCCATCCGTTCGCCGGAAGTCGCCAGCGACGGTCGTGTCACTTTTCGGCTTCGCGCCACGAATGCCAATCAGGTGTTGCTCCGTTGTGAAGGGTTGAGTGAGGCCAAAATGCAAAAGGACGAGCAAGGCGTCTGGACCTTTACCAGTCCCCCGATGGAGCCGGACATTTACAGTTACACGTTCAGCGTGGACGGATTGCGCCTGTTGGATCCGAACAATCCAGCGATGAAATACAATCTGTTGAATTCGGACAGCGAATTGCACGTGCCCGGACCAAAGTCGTTGCTGTGGGAAGTCAACGACGTGCCGCGCGGTAAGTTGCACTGCCATTTCTACAAGTCCGCGGTGGCTGGCGATGACCGCGACTTCATCGTTTACACGCCGCCAGATTACAATCCGGCCTCGCGCAAAAAGTATCCGGTGTTGTATCTGTTGCATGGCTTCAGCGACGACGCCACAGCGTGGTCCACTGTGGGGCGCGCCAACGTCATTCTCGACAATCTCATCGCACGCGGTCAGGCCAGACCGATGATCATCGTCATGCCGCTGGGTTACGGCACGATGGATTATGTGCGCGGTGGCTGGACCGGGACACGGCGCGGCGAGATGCGCCAAATCAGCTTCCACAAATTCCGCGACAACCTCTTGACGGAAGTCATCCCGCAAGTTGAGAAGGCTTATCGCGTCTCCACAGATCGAAAGCAACGTGCCATCGCGGGATTGTCGATGGGCGGAGCGGAGTCGCTTTATGTGGGTTTGAATGCTCTCGACAAGTTCGCCTGGGTGGGCGCGTTCAGTTCCGGCGGTTTGTCCACCAACTACTCGAAGGAGTATCCGCGGCTCGACGAGAAGTCGAATCGGCAGTTGCAATTACTTTGGATTGCCTGCGGCAAGGAGGACCGGCTCATGGGCAGCAATCAGCAGTTCATCGATTGGCTCAAGTCGGAGAACGTGAACTATGTCTGGCAGGAAAGTCCGGGTGGGCACACGTTCCGTGTGTGGCGACGCTATCTGGCTGAGTTCGCGCCGCTGCTTTTCCAGGAAAAGAAATAACGCCATGCCAGGTGGGTTTCAAATTGTTGCCAGAGTGCGCCCGTCCCGGGCGCAGCAACTTCCGCTTTGCCTGGCCAGCTTGAAGAATGCGAAAACCTGAGGCGAACGCTTGTTGCTGTGGCCGGGACGGCCACACTCCGTAATTCGAACACAAGCTAGTAACGCCGGTCGCGCCAATCATTGACGACGATCTGTCTTGCCGGCTTCATCGTGGCGTGACCGTCGAAGTAGAGCAGGTTTGGGCCTTTGCCGTGACGGTTGGAAGCGACGCGCCGCTGGCTGTTTTGCACTTTTGTTACCGGATGATAAGGAAGGTGGCTGATATCCCACACGTCGTAATACCAAAAGTTCGCGACATCGTTCGTGGTAAAAATCGGGTAGGTGGTTCGGGCTTCTACGTCGGCGAGATAGATGGTATCCGCGGGCCGCTGAATGATGCCAATCTTGTAAATACGGCCGTCAATGGTCTCGTGCCCGTTGTCTGCCGGGTTCGCGGTGTCAAAGGTCCAGCCATTCACCGCGTAACAAACCAACTGACGTTTCTCCGGGTACGACGGGCAGAGCAGGGACTTGATGCGGTTTAGCTCGGTATTGTTCTTCGCTCCCAGATTTCGCATCGCGATATGAAACCAGTACGGCTCGTTCGCCCGCGGAATCCGGCCGTCATTCTCGTCGGAGTACAACAGCAGGGAGAAGCCCATTTGCCGAAGATTGTTCAGACAGGACGCGCGTTGCCCGGCGGCCCTGGCTTTACTCAAGGCGGGTAACAACATCGCCGCCAGGATGGCAATAATGGCAATCACCACCAGCAGTTCAATCAATGTGAAAGCTGGCGTTCGCGGGACGCTGCTTGGCCGCCTCATGTCCGGGATTCGCCACAATGATAGCATCGTTGGCGCCGGACCAAAGCGCTTTTGCATGGAGAATCGCCAGCGTGGCGATTACCCGTTCCGCGTGATCGGCGGTGTCAGGGCGAAACGCTAATTGAAACAACCCACTTCTGCGGGCGGCAGGCCGTAGTGAAAGCCCAACTCGTCCTGGTATCCCAGCGGAGCGACTGCATTGAGCAGTCTTTCGCGCAATGATTCCCGGCGTGGGTCCGTCCGCAGCGTTGACTTGGTCGCCCGCCTACCCCGATGGTGCCCCGGCAGGTCGCTGGACTCGGTGATGCGACTGATGATCGTCATAACCTGATCCTATCGTCGGGACTGAGGCGCGGCTCACCAGATTTTGCCTGGTATGCAGCAGGATTTGTTTTGTTCAGCGCTGGTGGGGAGGCGGCAATCGACGTTTTCAGGTCACAAGCCAAACCAGCCAGCCAGGATCAAGGTGGAGCTTCTAATCAGGTAACTGAGGATTCCGGCCACGGGCCCGAAGTTGATAGCCAGGATGATAATGAGGAAGCCGAACCGCGCGATCTGGTAATAGGTTTCATAGCTCATCCCCGTTACGATCCGCATGATGTGCGACCCATCCAAAGGCGGAATGGGGAGCAGGTTGAAGAAGAATAATCCCAGGTTCAGAACTACCGCCATCACGCAGAACTGCTGGAGGCCTTCCACATCCGTCATGAACCCGACTTTCGCCAAGCCCATCAGGGCCACGGCCAACAACAGGTTCATCCAAGGCCCCGCCATCGTGATCAAAATGTCGTCCAGTTTTGGATTGCGTAAATTGTGCGGATTCACCGGAACGGGCTTGGCCCAGCCCAACAGGTAAGCCCCCATCCCTCCGGGCAGAAAAATCATGAGCAGCGGTAACAGCACCGTGCCGATCGGATCAATGTGCACGATGGGATTGAGCGACACCCGGCCGTCGGATTTGGCCGTGTCATCGCCGCACTTATGCGCCATCCAGGCATGGCCAAACTCGTGAAATGTCAGCATTATCACGAGGGCCAGGTAACGGATCAGACCGTTGATCACATCGTTTGTGTCCATTGTCGCGGCGAAGCTACCGACTGTGCCACACCGCGTCGAGCTTGAGTGATGCGAGTAACAGATTAATCCAGGAAATAATAAGATTCAGGGCGCAGGGCCGGGAGACCATCTCCGGTTGCATGGTGGGTAGCAAAGGTTGGAGTTTTTGCGTGACCTTCCAGGCCTTCGGGTGTCGAATCTGGGTTCAAGCACGAATTCCGCAACTATGGGCAGTTGGTGGAGTTCAATTAACATCCGGGGCGGGTTGCGGCTGCATAATGAACATCAGACCCGTCTCGATAGTCCATTAACGGGAATGTCCCCCTTGGCAAGAATGCTGGTGCGATGCGGGCGATGGGCAGGGCTGTGTTTGATGCTCGCGCTCGTTGGCTGCGCCAAAAGCTATTATCAAAAATCTGCCGACCGCGCAGCGTACAACGCCGTCAAAGCGAAAGCGCAGCTGGTTCCCAATATGGACCCCCATTTTACCATTGAGCAGACCAATATCCTGTCGCTCGAGGGATTGCCGGTAGTTGCGAATACGCCCGAGTTTCTGGGGGACGATGGGAGGCAGGAGGCCGGTGCGCACCTGGTGAACCTGGAGGAAGCATTGAATCTGGCGGTCAATTACAACCGCAGCTATCAGTCGCGCAAGGAGCAGCTTTATCTTTCAGCACTCGGCCTCACCCTGGTGCGGCATCAATTCACGCCCCTGTTCACTTCGGAGGCCAAGGTCATCTATTCAGCGCAAAGAACCACGCTGGATGAAATTACGGGGAATCCGGCGCTGAGCGACACGGTAGTGGAACAGGCCAAAGTCACCGGGGGAGGCTCCATCGGTGCCAGTTGGCTCATTCGGGATGTGGGCCGAATTACCGCCGCCTTTACCGCCGATGCCATCCGCTTCGTGACCGGAGATCCGCGCCTGACCACCTCGTCGCAGTTGAGTGCCACATTTTTCCGGCCCTTGTTGCGGGATGCCGGGTTCAAGGCGCAAACGGAAGTGTTGATTCAGGCGGAGCGCCAGTTGCTCTATGACCTGCGGGATTTCACCCGTTATCGCAAGGAATTCAGCGTGCAGGTTGCCACCGCATATTACGGGGTGCTGGGTTTTCGTGACGTGGCGCGGAATAATTATCTCACGCTTCAAAGCTCACGGAAAAATGCCGAACGCACCCGCGCGCTGGTCCAGGAAGGCCGGGTGACGACGGCTGATTTGGGCCGACTGGAGCAGCAGGAACTTTCGGCTGAGAGCACGTGGATCAATGCGGTGCGCGGCTATAAGCAGGCGCTGGACACTTTCAAGATTCAGTTGGGCCTTTCGGTGGATAATCAAATCGTGCTCGACGAGGAAGACCTGCGCGCGTTGCAGATTCGGCATCCCGATATCAGTGTGGACGACTCCATCCAGGTGGCGCTGTCCGCGCGATTGGACTATCTCAACACCAAGGACCAGTTTGCGGACACCGAGCGCAAGGTGGCCGTCGCTGCCAACCTATTGCTTCCGCGGGTGGATCTGACGGCTGACATCGCTCCCTACAGCAATCCCAATGATAATTGGAGTGTCCCGGATTTCGAACGGTACCGCTGGAACGCCGGGGTGATCGTTGATCCGGGTCTGGACCGTCAGGCCGAGCGCGACGCGTATCGCTCGGCGCTGATTGCTCGCGATCGCGCCGCACGTCAGATTATCCAGCAGGAGGACGAGATTAAACTCGAGGTGCGGAATAGTTGGCGCACTCTGGACCAGGCCAAGCGCAATTACGAAATCAGCGAGATCGGTGTGAGCCTGGCCGAACGACGGGTTGAGGAACAGAACCTACTCGCCGATCTGGGCCGCGCCAAAGCTCAGGACCAGGTGGACGCGCAAAACGCATTGAACGATTCCAAGAACCAGCGCACTCAGGCCCTGGTGACGCACACGATTGCCCGACTGCAGTTCTGGGACAACATGGGCATTCTGTATATTAAAGACAACGGCCAGTGGGAGGACGTGCAACATGCCAAAGCTAACTAACATCCTGAACTTGGTCCGCCGTCAGCCGCGCTGGCGGTTGGTCGTGGCCAGTCTGGCCGTGCTCCTGCTCGGCTGGTGGGCCTTGAAAAGGGGCGGCAACTCCGGTTCCGCAGTGCTGACGTTTGCCGCCCGGCGCGGCCCATTGGAGATCACCGTCCTCGAGGGCGGCAGCCTGCAGGCGCTCGAATCGCAGGAAATCAAATGCGAGGTGCGCGTCGGTTACAACGGCACAAAAATCTTAAAAATTGTCGAGGAGGGTTACCTCGTAACCGAGGAGGACGTGCGGACCAACAAGGTACTTTGCGAATTGGATTCTTCGGATCTGCAAAAGCAAATCGTGCAGCAGGAGATTCAATATCAAACGGCTTTGGCGAGCCTGACCGACGCCCAGCAGAATTATGAAATCCAGTTGGGTCAGAACGAAAGCGACCTTAAAGCGGCCATGCAAAAGACCCGCTTTGCTCGTATGGACTTCGACAAGTTCCTCGGCGACACGGTCACGCCCGAGATCATAACGCAGATTGGCCTGGATAGCCTGATCGCAGCTTCGGCCACCAATAACGTCGAAGAAACCACCCACGCCGAAGAAGTTTCCTCAGAAAAGACGAACCCCGCTTTGTCGGTGAAGCTTGTTCTCCCAGGGGATGCGATTGTGGCGCCGCCAGCGACCGCTGTTCAACCTGTCAAAGTCAGCCAATCCGCGGTCGCTCCAACCATCACCGTCGCCCGGCCTGCTTCCTCCCCGGACGCCGCCAGTCAGGAATCCAATGCGCCTTCCAGTGAACCGCCGGGAAGATTGGTGGTCGATTTTTCGAAGTTCGCCAACATTGACATGCTGGGCGACGGCGAAGCCAAACAGAAGCTGCGCAAACTGGAGGACGATCTGCAGGTGGCGCAGAAGGAATTAGGGCAGGCCACAACGGCGCTGGAAGGAACGCGTCGGTTGTTTACAAAGGGGTTTGTACCCAAGATGGAAGTCACCCGGGATGAGATTGCACACGAGAGCAGTCGCTTGAAAGTGCAAACGGCCGAAACCGCCCGGGCCCTGTATCTGAAATATGAGTTCAACCAGTCCGCCGAGACGGCGCTCTCCAAATACGTTGAGGCGTTGCGCGAACAGGATAAGGCCCGCCGCCTCGCGATCTCGAAACTCGCCCAGGCGCGCGCGCGGTTGAATTCAGCCAAAGGCCAGTACGAGGTGCAATCACGTCAGCGCAAGGACCTCAATGAACAGCTGGAGAAATGCACTTTGCTGGCCAAGCAACCCGGCCTGGTGGTTTATGGCGGTGGCGGCGATCAAATGATCTATTACGGCAATCAGGAGCCCATCCGCGAAGGCGCTACCGTTCGGGAGCGTCAGGCCATCATCACGATTCCGGATTTGAGCCGCATGTCCGTGAGCGTCAAAATTCACGAGAGTTACATCAAGAAGGTGAAGAAGGGATTGAAGGCGCGCATCACCGTGGATGCTTTCCCGGACGAGCAGTTGACCGGCGAAATCTCGAAGGTCGGGGTGTTGCCGGATTCGCAGAACCGCTGGATGAGCCCCGACCTGAAGGTTTACCTCACCACGGTCACGATTGATGGCACGCATGATTGGGTCAAACCCGGCATGAGCGCCAAGGTGGAGATTCTCGTCAACAAACTGGAGGACGTGGTCTACGTCCCGGTCCAGGCCGTTTCGCCGGATAATGGCAAACAGATTTGTTACGTGGCGGGGGCGTTCAAGCCCGAGCGCCGTGAGGTGGAGATCGGCGAGTTCACGGACGAGTTCATCCAAATCAAAAGCGGACTGAAAGAAGGCGAACGCGTGCTCTTGCGTTTACCAGACGGCGTCGAAACGAACCGCAACGGCAAGGAAGGCAAATCGCCGGATAAGAACGGTGACAAGCCAGCGACCCCTAACGCTCCGGCTACCGAGGCGGCAGCTACTGGCAAGGCCTGAAAGCCCCGAGTTGATCGCGCATGTCCAATCCCATTGTGCATTTCGAGAACGTTCGCAAGACCTACCAGATGGGTCCGGTCACGGTCGAAGCGTTGCGCGGGGTCACTTTCGAGATTCAAGCCGGCGAGTACATCAGCATCATGGGCCCGTCCGGCTGCGGCAAATCCACCATGCTGAATCTGCTCGGCTGCCTCGATCGCCCGTCCTCTGGCCATTATCGGCTCGGCGGGGAAGATGTTTCACAGATGAACGACGACGCTCTCTCCGCCGTACGCGGTGCGCGGCTGGGGTTCGTGTTTCAGTCCTATAATCTCATCCAGCAACTCACCGTGGTAGAGAACATCGAGATCCCGCTCTACTATCAAGACCGCCCCGAGCAACAGAGCCGCGATATGGCCCATCGCATGGCGGCCCGCGTGGGATTGGAACAACGGCTCGAGCACAAGCCGTTTGAGCTTTCCGGCGGCCAGCAACAACGGGTGGCCATCGCCCGCGCCCTGGTGAACGAACCGCTCGTCATCCTCGCCGATGAGCCCACCGGCAACCTGGACTCCACTTCCGGCACGGAAATCATGAAGTTGTTTGACGAGCTTCATGAGCAGGGCAAGACGCTCATCCTGGTGACGCATGATCCCACCGTCGGTCAACGCGCCCGCCGAACCATTCGTCTCCGCGACGGCCAGATCGAAAGTGATGTCCGAAGATAAATCATCCCGCGAATCACGCGGATAAACGCGCATGGAAACAAACCAGACGGAGACCGTGGACTGGAAATGACATCTGCGTCCATCAGCGTTATTAGCGGGGTGACCGGCACGCGCCTCAAACGCGCCGTGCGTCTCGGTTTCAAAAGCCTTTGGTTGCATCGGCTGCGTTCCTTGCTGACGATGTTGGGGATCGTGTTCGGGGTTTGCTCGGTGATTGCCATGCTGGCCATTGGTGAAGGCGCCAGCTTCGAAGCGCAGGAAAAAATCAAAAGTCTCGGCAGTCAGAACATCATTCTCCGCAGCACCAAGCCGCCCGAGGAACAAAAGGTCACCGACAAAGGCAGCCAGAGTTATGTGTTGGAATACGGCATCACCTACACCGACATCAAACGCATTCGCGCGACCATTCCGGGAGTGACGGTCGTGATGCCGGCGCGGAACATCCGCGAGTACGCCTGGAATATCAGTCGCCGGGTGGATTGCGAAGTCATTGGCACCGTCCCGTGGTATCCGGCCATGCGCAATCAACGCGTTGCCTCCGGGCGGTTCTTCACCGATGCGGACATGGACAGCTGCAGCAGCGTTTGTGTCCTGGGAGCGGAAATGGTTCCCGCGCTGTTTCCCATTGAGTCGCCGCTGGGCAAGCACGTGCGGGTGGGCGGCAACTACTACACCGTCATTGGCGTCATGGAGCGCTCCGCCGCCTTGGCGAACAACGACACCGTGATCGACGCCAACAAATCGGTGGCACAACACTTGTTCATCCCGCTGGAGACTGCCCGTTTGCGTTACGGCGATGTTTTGATGCGGCGACGCGCTGGAACCTTCGAAGCCGAAAAGATCCAATTGCACGAAATTACGGTCAAAGTGGATTCTCTTGAAGCCGTCACCCAGGTGGCCGAAGCGATCAAAACCTTGATGGAACGCAATCACAAGAAAACGGACTACGAGATCGTGGTGCCGCTGGAACTGCTCCGGCGGGCCGAGGAAACGAAACGCATTTTCAATATTGTCCTGGGCTCCATCGCCGCCATCTCGCTGCTCGTTGGCGGGATTGGCATCATGAATATCATGCTCGCCAGCGTGACGGAGCGCACCCGGGAGATTGGCATTCGCCGCGCCCTCGGTGCGCGGCGGCGCGATATCATCGTTCAGTTCCTGGTTGAAACCGTGATTCTGTCCGGTGCGGGGGGTATCCTGGGCGTTTTACTTGGCGTTGTTATTCCTTTCATCGTCTCGCAGGCCGCCGGAATGAAAACCATCATCACCTTCTGGTCGCCATTCCTCGCGTTCACGATTTCCGGCCTGGTGGGAGTCGTCTTCGGAATCTACCCCGCTCTCCGCGCCGCCAAAATGGATCCCGTCGAAGCCCTCCGCCACGAGTAAAGTCCTGTCCGCCCTCACTCTCACTCTTACTCCTACTCCTACTCCTCAGGCGTGTTTTCAAAATTGAAAAGATTGAACATGAACCGGTTTGGCAGCGTCAGTGGGAGCGAGTCTGCACATGAAAATAGCTTCTCGGTTTCACTTGGCCGCTCCCCTGTGGAGGCGGATAAAAAAATTAACTTAGCACGCGGGAATTTCATTTCGCTTGGGACCCCGGCGGGGGAGGGGGCGCCCGCCCAAAGACCACCAGTTGATGGTCGAAGCCATGGTTTACGTGTTGCGGACGGGCTGCCCCTGGCGCGATCTGCCTGGCCTCTACGGCCCGTGGAGTTCGGTTTACACGCGCTGGCGCCGGTGGTGTCAGTGTGGGCTGTGGGCCAAAATCCTGGCCGCGTTGGCGCGGCAAGCCACCGGCACGCTGCGCTTTCTGGATGCCAGCCATATCAAGGTGCATCAGGACGCCAGCAATCCCGCTGGCGGCCAGCAAAATCAAGCCATTGGTCGCACCAAAGGTGGGCTCAACACCAAGCTGACCGCGTGGGTGGATGCGGTGGGACGCGCCGTGGCTGTCTCCTTGGCGCCGGGGCAAAGGGCCGATGTGCGCGCCGTGCAGGAAACCGTCTGGCCGCGCGGGCTGCGCGGCAAAACCGTGGTGGCCGACAAGGGTTACGACAGCGATGGCTTGCGGAGGTTGCTGCGACGGCGTGGCAGCCGCAGTTGCATTCCCCCGCGCGCCCGGCGGCGGCATCCCGCGGGCTGGCATCGCGGTTCCTACCGGCGCCGGCACAAGGTCGAGAATTTCTTTCAGCGGGCCAAGCGGTACCGCCGCATCGGCACGCGTTACGAAAAACGCGATTTGTATTTCCTGAGCTTTGTTCAACTCGGCGCCATCTTGGATTGGCTCAAATAGCATTTTGAAAACACGACTTAA
>DASUGI010000022.1:0-19398 GCA_036274115.1 Verrucomicrobiia bacterium | reverse complement strand
GCATCAGCTCAATCAGCGAGACCTCCCCCCGGGTGCCACAGCAGACCTATTTTTGAACGAGCACATGCCACTTGGGCCGCTGCCAGCTTGAGCGGAATTCCGTGAGCGAACCTTCGACGGCATTGCGTTTGCGCTCCTGACCGTCGAGGAAGATCACCAGATCCAATTGCTGGTCCGCGGTGCCTTCTTGCGTATCAAACAACCGGGCAATTTCGTTCGCGGGCAGAAGCTTTCGCCCGAGCATTTCGGTGAGCGGGAACTTCAATCCGGCAAAACCGTTGGCGGGCTCATAGGATTTATATACCAGTTCGGTGCAGACCAATTGGGCGTCCGTGGCGAAGTCGAAGTTAAAATCGTAGGGGCGACCGGTATAATGCAATGCTCGGAGGATCGCTTGAGCCTTCTCGGACTTGGGCAATCGCGGGCGCAATATGGCGAGGGAATCACAATCGGCGGAATGTTCCAGGGTGGTGAGCGAAACACCCTCGCTGATGGCTTCAATAACACGAACCACGTGCCCATGTTCCTGCGGTGTCTCGGATTGTTGGTAGGCGGTTGGGTAGCGCGACTGCAACAGCAACTCCAGGTCGCCGGAAGGCTCGCCCTGTTGTTTTACCCACGCCCGCGAATCGGCATCCGCGAAAAACGACCGCCGATCGCCGGCAGTGCCGACGTAGAGTGCCGCGTGCGACCAGAAGCCGGGTAAGCCGACGTTGGAGACATACCATTCACGCCGTTCGAGCAACACGTCGCCCGGTTGAAGGATTTCCTTGAGTTGTTCCACCTGCCTGGGGGAAATCAGTGAGCGTCCGCTGCGGTAGACTTTGGTGTCGCCCATCCACTCGGAAACCCCGGTTTGAACCGGCAACCACGCTGAGGTGGCGCCATTCTGGATGACCTTGAGTGCATTCTTTGCGGTAAGCACCTCACCTTTGCCCTTGTCGGCCTTCCAGATGTATTGCGCGTCAGCGCGAATGCCTTCGCGCAGTTGGGGCAGTTGATCACCAGAGAAAGTCTTCATCACAATTTCGCGGGCGGCGAATTCGGAAGCGATGCCCAGGTTGAGAAACCGAAATTTGAGCTTCGCATACATGCCGCCAGGAAGCCCGAGTTCGGGTACCGGATCGTTGAGAACTTTGTCCCACTCCGGATTGCGCTCGACGCGGTCGATGAATTCCAGTGCACTGCGGTACTGGCCGAGCATCGATGCGTAGCCGATAACGAACGACTGTTCTCGCGCCGCTCCTTTGAGCTTTTGAAAGGACGCATGATACCGCTCGATGGAATCGAGGCCGACGTTGTAATCCAAAAACTGTTGCCAGGTTTTCCACACCACCTCCTTTTCTTCCCGGCGAAGCAGTGGCGAATCTTTCGACGGCGACTTGGGAAACA
Organism: Verrucomicrobiia bacterium; assembly: GCA_036274115.1. GTDB lineage: Bacteria > Verrucomicrobiota > Verrucomicrobiia > Limisphaerales > JADLHS01 > JADLHS01. The sequence continues at coordinate 18,006 of DASUGI010000022.1, read as the reverse complement.
GGTCGGGTCGTGAGTCGAGGAACGCAATGACCTTTTGCAATCCGTCTCGCTGAACTTGAACGACGCGAGCGTCGGCTTGCAAGCGTACCTCCAGTTCGAGCTTGTCCAGTTTGGCCAACGGTTTGACCTCAGCGGCCAACAGCGTCGGGCTGATGAGCAGGGAGCAGTAAACGAGGGTTGGTTTCACAATTGTTGTCGGGCGCAGCGTTCCTGAGAACGGGCAAGCTGGCAAGTATGCATCAACCGGAAGTGAAGGAATTGGATTTGGCGGACTTGCCCAGAGTTAAAGCCGTAGAGTTACGGATAATTGTTGCATGACATTTACTTGTGAGAGGAAGCGGCGCGTGAGAGGCTTGCGTGACTTCAGTGGCAGCGGGCATCGTGCTCTGTTGCAGCTGAATACACATTCTTTAGGACGCCGTAACCCGGGACGCACGTATGCGAATCAGCAGTTGTTCCACCGCTCGTTTCTTTTCCTCGATCTTGCCCGTCCTCGCGGCGCTAATTGCGGTTGCGTTCGGGCTGCAGATTTCCAAGGCCGATTGTTTTTCCGCGCCTTCCGGTTTGGTGGGCTGGTGGCCGGGTGATGGCAATGCAACCAATGTCCTGGGCACCAACAACGGTTCGCTTCAGGGCGGTGCCATCGCAACAAACTTCGGGATGGTGGATCGGACCTTCAGCTTCGATGGCACCAATGGTTACGTTCAAGTTCCCAACTCGACGTTGTTCCAACCCACCAACCTGACCATAGAATGTTGGGTGCGATTTTCCGGGCTGGACTCGGCGGGCTCGGGGCCGGCTGCCGGAGTGCAATACTTGATTTTCAAACAAAACTCGCGCGCTACCAGTTTTGAGGGCTTCGATCTGGGCAAGACCCGCGTGAGCGGCAATGACGTTTTCCGCTTTGTTGTGTCTTCGGCCACGGGGCAATCGGTTTCAATTCACTCAACCACGCTGATCAGCACCGGGGTTTGGTATCACGTCGCGGCGGTGCGCGGCAGCAACTTCATGCAAATCTATGTGAACGGTGTGCTGGAGCGTCAGACGAACGTCACCTTTGCGCAGAACTACGGCAGCTTGCCGCTCTACTTTGGCACCTCCGGCCAGGCTTCGTGGGATCGGCGATTCAAAGGAGATCTGGACGAAGTAGCGCTCTACGACCGGGCGTTGTCTTCGAATGAAATCGCGGCGGTATTCGCAGCGGGTGCGGCTGGCAAATGCAAAGGGCCTGCGGCGTGCACGCCGGTCCCGGCGGAAATTGCGGGCTGGTGGCCAGGCGAAGGAAACGGCCTCAACTTGGTGGCGGCAAACCCGGCCATCTTGTTCAATGGTGCCAGCTTTGCGACGGGCAAAGTGGGACAAGCATTCAGTTTTGATGGGGTGGATGACCGTGTGGTGGTGGCAGACGAACCGCTGCTGAATATTACGAACAATCAGGACTTTTCCATCGAGGCATGGATCCGGGCTTTTCCGTCGTTCACCGATTTCGGCGTGATGTCCATCGCCGGGAAGCGGTATTCCCCCGACCTCTTCGTTGCGATCGGGTATGAGTTGTATCTCCAGGATGGCCGACTCGCCTGTCAGATCTCGCCGTCCGGAGAGCCCATGAACGGTTTTGTCGCTGAGGGGCCCGATTTGCAGGACGGGAAGTTCCATCATGTAGCCCTTACAATGAACCGTCAGAGCAGCGACGGCGGGAAACTATATGTGGATGGTGAGGTGGTGCTGACGTTTGATCCCACATCGATGACGGGCGACTTGTCCAATCCGGAGCCTTTGAGAATTGGCAACCACCCTGATTTGTCACTGAACTGTTTCTTTAACGGCCTGATTGACGAAGTGGCCGTCTATCGCCGCGCTCTGACTTCAACCGAAGTGCAATCCATTTATGGTGCGGGTGCAGCCGGAAAATGCTTACCCCCGTTGACCCTGGTTCAGTCACCACAAAGTCGGACGAACCTTGAGGATCAAACTGTGGTTTTCTCGGCGACTGTCCTCGGTCCATCACCCAATTATCAATGGTTTTTCAACGGGGCACCCCTTGTGAATGGAGGTCGAATCACTGGAGCAACGTCCAACTCGCTCATGATCGCCAACGTTACTATGAACGACGCCGGCAATTATTGGCTTGTGGCGACGAATTTCAGTGGAAGCGTGACCAGCGCCGTCGCCACACTCACTGTCAAACCAGTGATCTGCTCTCCTGCCGCATCCGGGTTGGTGGCCTGGTGGACCGCCGACGGGCAGCCGTTTGATTCAGCCGGCACCAACCATGGAAGTTTCGCAGGCGAGGTCACCTATAGCACGGGGCGGGTTGGAACGGCTTTTAGTTTGGATGGTGACGGTGACTTCATTTCGGTCGGAAGCCCGTTGGCACTGCAACTTCAGGACTTTTCTATCGAGGCCTGGGTTCGGCGCAGCAGCGACACGCAGGTCTCTTTCGGGTCATACGGCATCGGCATCATTTTCGGGTTCGGTGAAAACGGGTATGGACTTTACCTGGACCCGAATGGGGTCCCCACGCTCAGCAAAATTGGTGTGAATGAAACCAAGCCTTCCACCAGTATCACCGACACCAACTTTCATCATCTCGCAGTTACGAAGTCCGGAAGCACCGTCATCTTCTATGTGGATGGCGTGCCTTACCTGGCGCCGGCATATGATCCGGGTTTTTCATTTTCCACCGTGGCGGCGATTGGCGCCCGCGGTGACACTCTTGACCACAGTTTTCTTGGTTCGATTGATGAGCTTGCGGTTTACAATCGGCCCCTTTCGGCAGCGGAAATCGCATCCATTTACAACGCCGGGTCGCTTGGCAAGTGTCGTCCGTCGCTTTCGTTTGTTCAGCAGCCGCAGGGTCAAACGCGACTCGAGCAGGAATCGGTTACTTTCGAGGGCTCGGCGATCGGTGGGTTGCCGCTGGGTTATCAATGGTATTTCAACGGTGCGGCTCTGTTGGATGATGCGCGACACGTGGGTGCGGCAACGCGTTCGCTGGCCATCTTGAATTTGACCACCAACGATGCGGGCAACTATTGGGCGGTGGCGTCCAACGCGAGCGGCGTGATCACCAGTGCAGTGGCTTCACTCACGGTCCAATCGGTTGTTTGTGCGCCAGCGTCCCCGGGAATCGTCGGATGGTGGAAGGCTGAAGGAAACGGCTTGAACATGGTGTCGACCGGCTCGGCGGAATTTCTTAACGGCGCGACATTCGCCCCGGGCAAGATTGGACAAGCCTTCAGTTTCGACGGTGTGGATGATCGCGTCGAAGTGCCGAACGAGCCGCTCCTGAACGTAAAACAAAACCAGGATTTCTCGGTGGAGGCCTGGATCAAAGCGTTCCCGTCGGCCACCAGTTTTGGCATCATGTCGATCGCAGGGAAGCGCTACTCGCCCAGTCTCGCGGTTGCCGTGGGCTATGAACTTTATCTTCAGGATGGCAAGCTCACCTGTCAGATTTCACCCGTGGGCCAGGGCTTTTTTGCGTTTGGTGCAGTGGGTCCAAATCTGCAGGATGGCAACTTTCATCACGTGGCGTTGGCCCTGAGCCGCCATTCCAGTACCGGCGGAAAGCTCTTCGTGGACGGGCAAGTCGTGTTCACATTTGATCCGACGGCGTTGACCAATGACCTGTCGAATTCCGAACCGTTTCGGATTGGCAACCACCCTGACCCCGGGCTCAGTTGCTTTTTCAAGGGCTTGATTGATGAGGTTGCGGTCTATGGACGGGCGTTAGTTCCGGACGAAGTCCGGGCCATCTACGAGACGGGCTTTCCTGGCCGGTGTCCGTTGCCGCCGTTTTTTTTCCAGCCACTTCAAAACACCGGATACCCGTTGGGGAGTGATATCGTTCTCAACTCGGCGGGCGGTGGATCGCCCCTGCTTACGTACCAGTGGTACTTCAACAACGTTGCTTTGACCGACAATGCACGGGTCTCCGGCGCGACCAACCACACATTGATCATCGCCAACTCCCAGCTGGTGGATGTTGGAGATTATTTTGTTGTACTTACAAATCCCTATGGCTCGGCAACCAGCACCGTGGCCGCTGTTGAGCTTGGGATTCCGCCAACCGTTGTGCTGCAACCAACGAACCAGGTCGCTGTGGCCGGTGGAGTGGCGCAGTTTACCGCTCAGGCCATTGGGGACGCGCCGTTGGCCTATCGCTGGTATCAAAACACGACGGCGCTTTCTGATGACACAAGGCACTTTGGAGCCACAACCACGAATCTGGTCATTACGAATCTGGTGGGCGGCGATGCCGGCAACTACACCCTCGTAGTGACAAACCCCTTTGGGAGCGCAACGAGTTCCCTCGCTACACTTAGCGTGTATGTTCCTCCAACTTTTACCACCCAGCCTAGAGGCTACTCGGTTCCCATCGGCCTGCCCGTCACCCTGGCGGGCGCCGCGTCTGGAGCCGGGCCGATTCGCTATCAATGGTTGTTGAACGGCAACCCGGTCCTGAACGCGACGAACACCAGTCTTACGATCAGCAATCTGGCTTTGCCCCATTTTGGGGACTATCAGCTGGTCGCGACAAACATCGGCGGGTCGGTAACGAGCGCCGTGGCAAAACTGACGGTGGGCACAGTGGGCATTTGGGGCTTTTACTCGCAGGCCGCCAGCGCCCCGATCTGGCCGGCAGCAGGACTCAGCAACGTGGTGTCGGTTGCGGCGGGCAGTGCCTACAGTCTGGCCTTGCGTCAGGATGGGACCGTTTACGCGTGGGGCTTCAACAATCCGGCCACAAATGTTCCCGCCGGACTGTCGGGCGTGGTTGCGATCGCCGCCGGTCCGAGCCATGCACTCGCCGTTCTGTCCAACGGCCTGGTGCGTGCGTGGGGTCTGGGCTCTTCAGGTCAGGCGAATGTTCCAGCGACGCTGAGTAACGTCATCGCAGTGGCTGCTGGCAGCGCGCATAGTGTTGCGCTTCGTTCTGACGGGACAATCGTGGCCTGGGGTGGAAGTCCGGTCGAAGGGCAAACCAATATCCCGCCTGGTCTGAGAAAGATTGTCGCCATCGATGCGGGTGGTTCTCAGACGCTGGCGCTAAGGGAAGACGGGAACTTGTTCGGCTGGGGCGGCCGGACGCAATATCCCGTTCCTTACGATGTCAGAAATGTTGCCGGCTTTTCAGTCGGCCCGGCATTCAGCGCATTAAATCTCGCCTTATTGAGTAACGGCACGGTTCGCGCCTGGGGCGCCTTGGGCACCGCCACGAATGTTCCGGCCGGACTAAATAACCTCATCGCGGTTGAGGCCGCTGGCGGAGGCGATCAGTCAACGGGAGTATCTCTGGCGGTGCGGTCCAACCGCACCGTGACGAGTTGGGGGGGAAGTTTCAGCGCGAGTTCGTTGACGAATATTCCTGCCGGACTCTCCAATGTGTGGGCACTGGCAGGCGGGCTGAGCCACGCGGTCGCGCTGGTCGACCAGGGCAATCCTTTGATCATCCGGCCCCCCGTGGGCGGGACGGTCTACTCCGGACGCGATCTGGTGTTGAAAGCCAAGGTGATCGGCAATACTCCGTTGCATTTCCAATGGTTCAAAGATGGTGATCCGATTCCAGGTGGCACGGAGGAATCATTGGTCCTGCCTTTCGCCCAGGCGGCTGATGCGGGCGGTTACTATTTGATCGCCAGTAATTCACTGGGTGTCGCGCAATCGGTCACGGTGCCAGTCGCAATCGTGGATCGTGCGCCCGTGTTGATGTCACAGCCGCAAGGCCGTTTTGCCTACTACGGCAGTCCGTTCACCGTTGGGGCGTCCGTGATCGGTTCCGGCCCCATGGAACTGACCTGGCTGCAAAACGGCGTCGCGACTTACTTCGGCACGGATGATCTTGTGATTGACCGTGCGTTGCCTCAACACGGGGGAAGTTATCAGCTCGTTGCCAGCAATCCGTTTGGATCGGTCACCAGTTCCGTGGCGACCATCACGTTCAGCCGCGTGGCCGTCTGGGGCAACGGTCCGACCTTGAGCAACGCGCCGGTGGACCTGGGAACTGTCAGGGACGTAGCCGCGGCCTATTATCACGTGCTGGCAATTAAATCGAACGGAACAGTGGCAGCGTGGGGAACTACCCTCAACGGAGCCACGAACGTCCCGCCAAACCTGGATAATGTGGTCGCGGTGACGGGTGGCAAGTACTTCAGCGTTGCCTTGCGCTCCGACGGGACCGCGGTGGCCTGGGGTTTGAATAACATGGGCCAGACCAGTATTCCGCCTTCCGCCACCAACTTGATCGCGATTGCGGCGGGCGGCGATCACACGCTGGGATTGCGCGCCGACGGGACCGTCGCCGCGTGGGGTTCGAGTGCCAACAACGCCACCATTGTGCCCCTGGGCCTAAGCAATGTCGTGGCCATCAGCGCCGGTCAGTGGCACAGCGCGGCTTTGAAATCGGACGGGACGACGGTTACCTGGGGACTGAATCCACTCAATCCGCCGAGCGCCACCAACTTCGTTGGTGTGGCCGCCGGTTTCAGTCAGACGTTCGGTCTGCGGCCTGACGGAACGGTAGTCACCTGGATGAATGGTAATCAAACTGTCCCCACGAATCTCACGGAAGTCGTGGCTTTGGCATCTGGTGGTAGCTCTCCCCAGAACTTTGGTCACACCTTTGCGCTCAAGTCTGACGGGACTGCCATCGGCTGGGGCAACAACTTTGGCGCCCAATTGAACTTTCCGCCGGAGCTCACCAGCATCGTCAAGTTATCCTGCGGGAGCACGTTTACAGTGGCGTTGCTGAACGACCGCTCGCCTGCGGTTGCGACGCAGCCGTTCGGTCGTCATGTCGTATCCGGTTCAACCATCACGCTGGCCGCTCTGAGTGTGGGACAACCGGGATTGAATTTCCAATGGCGGCAAAACGGAACGGACATTCCCGGCGCGACCGCTCCCACGCTCATGCTGACAAATGTGAATCGCAATTTACGTGGGTACTATTCGACGCTCGTCTGGAATGCGCTTGGTAGCTCCACCTCGCAGGAAGCGTGGCTGGATGTTGTCGGTCCAGTGCGATTGGTGCCGTCGGCAACCAGTGGCGCCGATGATCTGGCAAGCTTCATTGTTGGAGACAGCGCCGGTCAATCGTTGACTGCCGGCGAGGCCGCATGGCTGGAGACTCAGGCCAGCACCAATCTAATAAACTGGCAAATCATTCCCGGAGCGTTTATTTACACCAGCAATACGTTGCTGTTGCGAGATCCCGCTCAAACCAATTACCCTGCGCGTTTCTATCGAGTGATCGAACGTTGATTGGCCGGACGTGAAGGACCTTTTCGTCAGACGAAATTATTTGCGAGTGCGTATCAAATGGGTCGGCGTTGGATTACTTCTTAGTTTGGCGCTGCGACTGGCTGCTCTCGCCGACTGCGCACAGCCACCGGTCGGCCTCGTCAGTTGGTGGCCGGCGGACATCAACGCCAACGACATCGCCTTCACCAACAACGGGACATTGCAGGGCGGGGCAACGATCAGCAACGCGTACTTCAGCGGGCAGGCGTTCGTTTTGAACGGTACGAACGCGTTCGTCCAAATCCCGGATTCGCCCTCGCTCCGCCCGACTAACTTCACTATCGAGTGCTTTGTGCAATTTAACTCGCTGGACTCGGCGGGTTCGGGGGCGCCGGCGGGCAGTCAATACATCGTCTTCAAGCAAAACTCGCGCAACAGCAGCTTTGAAGGTTTCGATTTGGGTAAATCACGTGTCGGCACCAATGATGTTTTCCGGTTCGTCGTTTCTTCGGCGGCCGGACAATCCGTGTCGATTCAATCCACCACCACCATCAGCGCGGGTGTGTGGTATCACCTCGCTGCCGTTCGCGGGAGCAACTTCGTGCAGCTCTATGTCAACAATGTGCTGGAGCGGCAGACGAATGTGACCTTCGCGCAGGACTACGGGAATTTTCCACTGTACTTCGGCACGTCGGGGCAGGCGTTTTGGGATCGAAAGTTCAACGGCATCCTGGAAGAGGTTTCAATCTACAATCGCGCGCTCACCCCCGCCGAGATCGCGAACATTTACTACGCCTACGGTTGGGGCAAGTGCAAGGCGGCGCAGATTAATGGAAATCCGCGAAGTGCGACGGTGTTTGTCGGAGCCAACGTCGCCTTCAATGTGTCCGCGACGGGCGTCGGGACGTTGGCGTACCAGTGGCGCTCGAACGGCATTCCCATTCCCGGCGCAAGCGGTTCCAGCCTGTCGTTCACCAATGTGCCGCGTGCCGCGTCCGCGGATTATTCGGTTGTTGTCAGTAACTCACTTGGCACGGCCACGAGTGCGCCCGCCACACTTGCGGTGTTACCCCCGCCATCGGTCGTGTTGAATGTGGATTTAGGGGACGGCCCCTTTGGTGCGAAGACCGGCTTTGCTGCGGTGGGCACCAGTGCGAATGATTTTTGGAATGCCATGACAGGTGCGGGCAGCATCCCACACATCAAGACGGGAGGAAGCAATGCGACTCCTGTTTTGGTGACCGTCCCCTATGCGATGAACAATTGGTTGATTCCTTCGGCGATGTCCGGTGATCCGATGGTTGACGACTATTTATGGTGGCCGGTGAGTTCGGTGTCAGCGGTTGTCAGTAATCTGCCGGTGGGGCAATTCAATTTCTATCTCTATTCGCACGACGGGAATTTTCAGTTGTCCAGCGGCGGCGTGGACTACGGCAGCAAATCATCTTTCGAAGGCTTTCCGCTCAGCAATCCGCCGGCGTGGGCCGAGTATCGGCAATACGTCACATTTCCAAACGTCCGCATTACCAATGCTGCGCAAGCGGTGGTGATCACCGCGAATCGTGCGACGTTTCAACCCGACGCCATCTTTTCCGGCTTCCAAATCACTGGCAACGCGCCGTGGATTTTGAAGAACCCATCGAATGCTGTCGTGGCAGTAAACGGCAACCTCGTGTTGCAGGTCGCCACCGAAGCAACGCCAGCGCCGACATTCCAATGGTTTTTCAACAACTCGTCGCTAGCCGACGGCGGACGTGTGATCGGTGCTGCCAGTAACACTCTTGTGATCGCAAGCGCGCAAATCGGTGATTCCGGCAGCTATTTCGTAGTGGTCACCAACGCGAGTGGAGCAACCACGAGTTTGGTCGCGACCGTTCAAGTGGGTTTTCCTCCTTCGGTCACGCAATCACCATCGAGTCAGACCAACCTCGCCGGAACGACGGCGCAGTTTTTGGCGCAGGTCATCGGGGATGCCCCGATGGGATTCCAATGGTTTTTCAACGGATTCCCCCTTGTGAACGACCCGCGCCACTCAGGGGTAACCACAACGAATCTTAATGTCAGTTCCGTGGCCGAGATTGACGAAGGCAGTTATGTGCTTGTGGCCAGCAATGCCATGGGTGTCGTGACGAGCGCAGTCGCCACATTGACCGTGCTGTCGCCACCGAGCATCACGAGCCAGCCGGCCAACCAATATGTCTTGCTCAATCGTCCGGCCACGTTTTCCGTGAGTGTCGCGGGCGATGTGCCGTTGAGCTTTCGATGGTATTTCGGCAGCACGCCGCTCGCAGATGGTGGTCGGTTCGCCGGTGCAACCTCCAACACGCTGACCATTCAAGGTGCCCAGGCGAGCGATGTTGGAGGCTACTCGGTGATCGTCGGCAATGCGTGGGGTTCAATCACCAGTTCGGTGGCATCTCTGAACCTGGCAACTGTCCGCTACGTCAACATCAACAACCCAACACCCGCGCCGCCTTATCTCACCTGGGCCACGGCTGCGACAGTGATTCAGGAAGCCATCAACGTCGCCGGCATCGGTGATTTGATTCTGGTGACGAATGGCACTTATCAGAGCGGTTCGGTCTCGGTGCCACAACAATATTATGCAAGCCATCGGATTGCCTTGGATAAGCCACTGACCGTCATGAGCGTGAACGGGCCGGCGGTCACATCCATTGTGGGCGGCGGCGCTTCGTTTGGGAGACGCTGTGCCTATCTGACGAATGGCGCGGTGCTGGCCGGCTTTACGCTCACCGGCGGACGAACTGACCTCGGTGACACCAGCAGCCTGAACCAGCGAGGCGCCGGTGTGTTGTGTCAGTCGGTCAGCTGTATCATTTCCAACTGCGTCATCAGCGGCAACATTGCTGGTCGTCAGGGTGGCGGGGCTTACTCCGGAACGCTCATCAATTGCACGGTTTCCGGCAACACTTCACGCGACATCCAAGGCGCCCGGACGGGCGACGGGGGCGGAACGTATTCCAGCAACTTGCGAAATTGCATTGTGGTGAACAACGGTGCCCGCTATGGCGGTGGGGGAGTGATGCTGGGCGCGGCAACGAACTGTGTGCTCCGGGGCAACTCCGCGGTCTGGGGTGGCGGCGCGTACATCGGCACGCTGGTCAATTGCACCGTGGTGGGAAATACCTCCGTTGACGATGGCGGTTTGGGCGGTGCGGGCGGCGGCGGTGTCGCGTCGGGATCGGCCCTGAATTCAATCATCGTCCAGAATACGGGCGGATACGGGGCACCGAACTATTGGGGCGGCGGATTCTCCTATTGCTGCACTTCGCCGCAACCCGGCGGAACCGGAAACTTCAATGCGGATCCGCGGTTCGTGGATTTCGCAGGTGGCAACTACCGTCTTGCCAATGATTCGCCTTGCATCAACGGCGGCGCCATAGTTCCCGGTACCCCAGGCGTGGATCTCGATGGACTCCCGCGTGTCGTGGGCGGAACCGTGGACCTCGGCGCGTATGAATCCCAGGAATTTCCGTGGGTGGTTGTCGGGCCCTTGAGCCAGGGCGTGTTGTTGAGCAGCAATGTTGGATTCGCGGTATCAACCGTCGGCGCTCCACCTTTCGGTTACCAATGGCAAAAGGACGGCGTCAATCTGAGCGACGATGGACGCATCAATGGGAGCACGACCGCCGCACTCACCATTTCGAATCTGGTTGCGCCGGATGCGGGTGGCTATCGCGTTATTGCCGCAAATCCATTCGGTGTAGTGACGAGTTCTGTGGCCAACTTGACCGTTTTGCTTCCCCCTACAGTGGTTGTTGCGCCCACCAACCAGGCGGTCGGCCTCGGGGCGACGGCGAGCTTCAGTGTGCTGGCTGCTGGTTCGCCGCCATTGAGTTATCAATGGCGCAAGGAAAGCACGACTCTGGTCAACGGTGGGACGATATCAGGAGCCAATACCGCGCTGCTGCAAATCGCCAATGCGGGCAGCAACGACGGAGGAAGCTATGACGTGGTCGTGACCAGCCCGTACGGTGCAACCACCAGTGCGCCGGCTCTGCTGACGCTGCTCCCGCTGGCCATCAATGCTCCGCCCGTGAGTCGCACCGTTCCCGCGGGGACGAATGTTACCTTCACCGTCAGCGCATCCGGTTACGGCACGATTTTCTACCAGTGGCGCTTCAACCAAACCGATTTGCCGGGCCAAACCAATTTCTTCATGACCTTGACCAACGTTCAATCGGCCCATGCGGGTGATTACGACGTGATGGTGACCAATCTTTACAACGCCCTGACCAGCTCCGTTGCCACGCTGATCGTGTCGCCCGCCGCACCGATCATCACTACGCAAGCCGTCTCGCGTGTGGCATCGGTCGGACAGACGGTTTCCTTTGTGGTGGCCGCGAGAGGTTCGGAGCCGATGACGTGTCAATGGCAACGCAACGGCGCGGATCTGTCCGGGGCGAATGCGTTCACGCTGACACTCGACAATGTGAACTCAAGTCACGCCGGAACCTATCGGGCTGCGGTCAGCAATGAGTTTGGCTTTGCCTTCAGCACCAACGTCACACTGATCGTTTCACCGGTGTTGGCCTGGCAGACCAACAACCAGCAGTTCGCGGGCAACATCTCCGTTCCCGCTTCGGCGACCAATGTGATGGCAATCGCGGCCGGAAAAGTCGTGGATTATGACCGGCCGTGCTTTGCGATCCGGGCGGACGGATCGTTGATTGAATGGGGAGGAAATGCGCAAATTCCGGCAAGCGCCACGAACGTGTTGGCCGTCTCTGCGTCGGGACAAGGTTCCCGGGCGGAAAACAATCTGGTGCTCCGAGGTGATGGGTCAGTGGTGCATTGGAACTCGGGCAGTGGGGTGCGGCCGCTTCCGCCAGCGATCACCAACGGCGACCTCGTAGCCGTGGCCGCGGGTGCGCAGCATCAACTGGTGCTTCGTAGCGACGGAACTGTTTTCGCCTGGGGTAATGGTGGCCTGTTGCAAACGAACGTTCCTGCCAGTGCGACCAACGTCATCGCAATCGCCGCCGGCACGGACACCAGTCTTGCGCTGCGCGCTGATGGGAAGGTTGTGGTGTGGGGACCGAAGGCGAGCAGTCAGGCCGCGGCATTCAGCAACGTTGTGAATGTCGCCGCCATTTCCGCCGGTGGAAATCAGGTGCTCGGTCTTCTGGAAAACGGCGGTGCTGTCGGATACGTGGTCACCAATAACGGGCCGCAGACCACGTTTTATGGACCGCCACCTTCAAGCGCGACAAACCTGACCGCCGTCTCCGCCGGAGTGAACCATTGCCTCGCCTTGCGCGCGGACGGCAGTGTTCTGGGTTGGGGCAATACGAATTATGGCCAGACGACCCTTCCGGTGATTGCCACGAACGTGGTGGCCATCGCCGCTGGGGTCCAACACAGCCTGGCGTTGGTGCGCGATCCGTTTGCGCCACCCATTCCCCCGCGCATTGGTCGGCCCCCGTTGGGGCGGGCCTTGAACGCCGGGGACAATGTGGTTTTTAACGCGGTCGCTGTGGGCGGGTTGCCACTGCATTTCCAATGGCTGCACAATGGCGTGCCGCTTCAGGGCCGAACCAATCAATGGCTGGCGATGACGAATGTGAGTCCCGCAGACGCCGGAAATTATCAGCTCGTGGCGACGAATGACTCTGGCGCGGTGACCAGTGCGGTTGCGGTCGTGACTGTTGATATACCTCAGCCAGCTTTAAAGCTCCCGGCTTTCAATGGGAACACTTTCAGTTTCACACTGAACACGGTGGCTGGAATCTATTACGCGTCCGAGTTCAGGAATGATTTGCCGTCCGGGACGTGGACCGAATTCGATCACCGCCTCGGTGTGGGTGGATTGGAATTGATCGTGGATACCAACGCACTTTCGCAAACCAGGTTCTACCGCGTGCGAGCGATTTATCCGCCACCGCCTTGACCCTTGTCTATCGGCGTCCGAGCCGGTCGAGCAGCTTTTGGTGAATCCCGCCGAAGCCGCCGTTGCTGAAGACCACGATGACATCGCCACCTTGCGCCTTCTGAACGGTGTGAGCGACGATGGCGTCCACATCCGGAAGGTAGGCGGCGTCTTTGCCGGCGGTTTTCAGGTCGGTCATCAAACCTTCGGGACTCAGGCGTTCCTCGGGCTTGAGCAACTCCAGTCGCGCAATTTGAGAAACAATCACGCCGTGCGCATCGGCGAATGAATCGGCAAGTTCCTTTTGAAAGACATTGCGCCGCGTGGTGTTGCTGCGTGGTTCGAAGATGGCCCAGAGTTTGTCACGGGGATACTTCAAGCGGAGCGCGCGAAGGGTCTCGCGAATGGCGGTGGGGTGATGAGCAAAGTCATCGATCACGGTCACGCCGCCGGAGATGCCACGCACCTCCATGCGGCGTTTGATGCCCTTGAACGTGTCGAACGCGGCCTGGATTTGCTTGTTCGAAAGCCCGCAGTGCTTGGCGGCGGCCACGACCGCCAGCGCGTTGCGCACATTGAATTCACCGGCCAGGTTTAAGTGAAACTTCGCGCTGGGAATCTCGAACTCGCTTGCGGTCGGGCCCAGCCGGACGTTGGTGGCGCGAATGGCGTTGTGCTCGCCGAGACCGAAGCGCTTCACGGGGCAGAAGTTCACGCTCAGCAAAGGAGCGAGGTTGGGATCGTCGCCATTGCCGAGCAGCAGGCCGTTGCGCGGCACAAGTCGGATGAAGTGCGAAAACGTTTTCTGCACGGAGGCGAGGTTCTCAAAAATGTCCGCGTGATCGAACTCAAGGTTGTTCACGATCGCGACTTCGGGCAGGTAGTGGATGAACTTGCTGCGCTTGTCGAAGAACGCCGTATCGTACTCGTCACCTTCGATGATAAACCATTCGCTGTCCGTAAAGCGCGCGCCCTGGCTGAGATTGTTGGGGATGCCGCCGATCAGATAGCTCGGGTTAAGTCCGTTGTGCTCGAAGACCCAGGTAAGCAGCGAAGTCGTCGTGGTCTTGCCGTGCGTGCCGCTGACAACAATAGAACGTTTCCCGCGGATGAAGAACTCGCGGAGCAGATCCGGCAGTGAACAGAACCGCAGTTTGTGGTCGAGACAGTATTCCGCCTCGGGATTGCCGCGAGAGATGGCGTTGCCAATGACAACGAGATCCGGTTTGTGCGCGAGGTTGCGTTCCGAGTAGCCATCCATCACCGCGATCCTACGTTCCGCCAGAAACGTGGACATGGGCGGATAGACTGCTTGATCCGAGCCGGTGACTTCGTAGCCCTTGTCTTTTAACGCCGCCGCCGCCGAAGCCATCGCCGTTCCGCAAATTCCGACAAAGTGAACTGATTTGATTTCTGAAAACATCGTTCGCAGACAATAGGAAATTTTTCCGGTCAGGAAAGCGGGAAGTGTTCACAATTCACAGCCACAAAGAGGCACAAGAGGCGCAAAGCACTCCGAACGGCTGATGGGACGCAGATGCCGGAGCGCCGGTCTCCGACCCGGCGTGTTCATTCATAAGAAACTCTGTGGCGATGTCGCCAACCTACAAATGCCCCGGCAAACCTGGAGTCCGTTGTTTGCGTGGATCCGTCGTTGTGGCGGCGGTCTGTGACCGACGGCCTTTGGCCTTGGGCGTGGCTGGAAGCAAGGGCGCGGTCAGCTTTTCGTAGAGCGAGAATAGGAATTCCACACGCTCCCGGTCTGAATGGAATGGTTCGGGGCGATAGCATCTCTCCACGGCGCGATCCAGTGCAGTATGCGCCTTGAGCAACTCGGGCGGCATCGCGAGCGGGTCATAGAGGTCGGCCAGCGTGGCCATTCCGCGAGGGGGCAGATGCGGCTCGCGCGCAGCGAGGACCGCCCGCGCATGCGCTTCCACCCGCTCCCGCTGCTCCGCACTCGACTCCGGCCAGGGAAAATTGTTGTAAACGAGTTTGTTTGAGTAGCGGAAATCAGACTTAATTCGTCCGCACGTTTGCCGCAACCAAGCCATGTGCATCGCTGATGAAATGATGCCAAAATGAAAATGCGTCGCGTCCGGAATTGCAGTGCAACTATCTCCAATAATCACGTCCGGGTTGAAATACCCAAAAGGAACGTATTTCCTGTTTTCGGATGAGTGACGCGGAATCAAAAGGTATGTGCTCGTCGGCTGGCGAAGTTGGTCGAACAACGCCGGACGCTCTGCTCGCCTCCGCGTTGATTCCTTCGGGCTCTTCAAACGGAAGTCCCTAACTGCTTCAACTCGGCGCTTCACGCCAGGATTATCTCTGATGACATTCGCCGGAGCGTCAACAAGCCAGAGCACCCAACGTAACTCACCGTTGAGGTATTCGTCGGCACTTAGGAACGGGAGGACATACGGCTCAGCTCCCGGATTCTCCTTCAGGAACTCTTCCTTGTCTTCATCTTCAACAATCAAGAATCCACCATCGGCCGGCTTGTTGCCGTTCACGATCGGTGGAACATCGCAAACCGCGTCACGACGGATTGGCAAAGCAAGGTCTGAACCCTCGATGAGATACGGACTGATGTTCTTGGCGAGAGTCATGGTCACCTTCTCCCCTTCGTAGTCATAGATGCGCTTGCTTGGCATATCAAAGTTGCCAAAGCCGATGATTACAACGTGAACGTGAGCTTTTCCTCTGGCTTCGCTTTCCCAAGAAAAGGTGCGATGCGCGAAATGAATCTTGATTCCGTGCTTCTGGAAAAGTTCATTCCACAAGATGCCGACCTGCTCGCCTTGCGAGATTGAGTTGGTTGATACGAAGCCGACCCTGACGCGCGACCCTTTGATGTAAACGGCTGCCTTCAAATACCAGGCTGTCACGTAATCAAGAAAGCCAGCGCCGTTCATTTCGCCCCAGACGAGCGCCATGTCTTCCTCTTGCTCCACGTTCATCAAATGCTTTCCGACGAACGGCGGATTGCCGAGGATGTAGCTGCATTTGTCCGGTGGCAGGACGGTCTTCCAGTCGAGCCGAAGCGCGTTGCCGCAATGGATGTGCGGCGATTTCTTGAGCGGCAGGCGCTGGTAAAGCTGGCCGAAGGCTTCGGACACTTTCAGGTTCATTTGGTGGTCCATCAGCCAGAGCGCCACCTCCGCGATGCGCGCGGGCCATTCGCCGATCTCGATGCCGTAAAACTGGTCCACGTCCACCTGCGAAAGCTTATTGATGTCGGCCAGCGTGAGTTCGGTCTGTTTGCCGAAGAGTTCTTTGAGCGTTTCGAGTTCGAGCTGGCGCAGTTCGCGGTAGCCGATGACGAGGAAGTTGCCACAGCCGCACGCGGGATCGAGGAAGGCCAGCTTGCAGAGGCGGACATGGAATTCCTCCAGCCGAGCTTTGCGTCCGGTGGAGCGGTCAGCCTTGCGGTTTTCAAACTCGGCGCGGAGTTCGTCGAGGAACAGTGAGCGGATGACTTTGAGGATGTCGCGTTCGCTGGTGTAGTGCGCGCCAATCTGGCGGCGTGCCTTGTCGTCCATGATGGACTGAAAGAGCGAGCCGAAGATGGCCGGCGAGATGCGCGACCAGTCCATGCGCGTGCAGGCAAGCAGGGCATTGCGCATGTCGCGGTTGAAATCGGCAAAGCCGAGGTGTTCGCTGAACAGGTCGCCATTGACGTATGGAAATTGCGCGAGGGTTTCGTCGAGGTTCTTCTGCCGCTTGTCCGGCGGAGTGTTGAGGATGTCAAAGAGTCGGGAGAGTTTTTCACCCAGGTCCGAGCCGTCTGCGACGGTGCGGTTCTCGACGAACAGGTGAAAGGATTCACGCTCGAAGATGCCGGTGTCCTCGGCGAACAGGCAGAACAAGATGCGGACAAGGAAGCGTTCGAGGTTGTGGCCGGTGTAGCCACCGGCTTCGAGGGCATCATGCAGTAGCCCCATAATCTCCACGGCCTCGATGTTGACGGGGTCTTCCTCGTGCAGCGCGTGCTGCTTGTAACCGGGGATGAAGGCGAAGTGCTGAACGTTCTTGTGGAACTCCCCGAGTCCAAAGACATGAGTCGTGCCGCGCTTTTTATCGAACAGCGGCAAGTCGCGCTGTTCTTCCGGCTCGAGGTCGTGGATAGCGATGCGCGCGAAGTCGGAAACAATGATGTAGCGCGGGATTTCGTCGCGGCGCTGCGAGTCGGCGGCAAGTTCGCGGATGTATTGGAATGCCTGTGTTTCCGCTTTGTGTAAGTCTTCGCGGAAGGATTTGTGTTCGACCAGCATCTGGCGCGGCCAGAAGAGGTCTATGCGCCCGTAGTCACCGGATATTTTCTTTACGGATTCCTCGAAGCTGGCGACGACGCGGCGCTTGATGCCAAAGACTTGGAAGAATTCATTCCAGAAGGTCTGTTTCTCGGCGCTTTCGCTTGTGATGCCAGCCCAATCGCGCGAGAACCTGATCGCGTTGTGGCGGATTTCATTCCAACTGATCGGCATGGCGCGGAGATGATGCATAAACACCAAACACGAGGCAATGCCTCGTGTTGCGTGGCGGAGCGTTGGCCGAAAATCGGTCAGTGCCTGTTCGCAAACCAAAAGCATGTTCGCATCGGAGTCGGTTTGGGGAGAATGCCGCCCGATTGAGGCTGCGCTTGGAACTAACCCAAGAGCAGGTTGCAGAAAAAACTGGAGTCAGTGCCCGATACATTCAGAGTCTGGAAGCTGGCGAGTATTTTCCCAGTCTTCCCACGCTTGTGAAACTGAAAGCCGCATTACGCTGCGACTGGGAGGAGTTATTCTCTGGATGTGAGCGGCCATCCAAATAGTGGCTAGCGGCTCGGAGACCGTCGCTAAGAATCGGCGGTCAACAAGGTTTGGTTT
>DASUGI010000021.1:0-4727 GCA_036274115.1 Verrucomicrobiia bacterium | reverse complement strand
GCCATCGCCGTGCTGGATCGCACGAAAGAACCCGGCGCCGGCGGCGAGCCGCTTTATCTCGACGTGCTGAACGCGTTTGCCGAGGTAGTATTCTCCAACGGAGATTCGAAGTTTGAGCGCCCGCCCCGGATTGTTGGCGGGCGTTATGGTTTATCGAGCAAGGAGTTCACACCCGCGATGGTGAAGGCGGTGTATGACAACCTGGAAATCGCGAGTCCAAAGAATCACTTCACGGTTGGCATCAACGACGACGTGGGCCACACGAGTCTGCGAATGGACGAAACGTTTTCCATCGAGTCGCCAGAGGTGGTGCGGGCGTTGTTCTACGGGCTCGGCGCTGACGGCACCGTCGGCGCGAACAAGGAATCCATCAAGATCATTGGCGAGAACACGGACAACTACGCGCAAGGTTACTTCGTTTATGACTCGAAAAAGTCCGGCGCGATTACCATTTCGCACCTGCGTTTCGGGCCGAAGCAAATCCGGTCCACCTATCTCATCACCCAGGCGAACTTTGTGGCGTGTCATCAGCCGGTGTTCCTCGAGCGCATGAACGTGGCCGAGTGCCTGGTGCCGGGCGGCACGTTGTTGCTGAACTCACCGCACAAGCCGGAGGATGTCTGGAAGCACCTGCCGGTCGAGACGCAGCGCGATCTCATTGCGAAGCAGGCAAAGGTTTACACGATCAACGCACTCAGTGTCGCGCGCGGCGCCGGCATGGGACCGCGCATCAACACGGTGATGCAAACGTGTTTCTTCAGTGTGTCGGGCGTGTTGCCGAAGGAAGAGGCGATCCAGGCAATCAAGGATTCGATCAAGAAAGCCTACGGCAAGAAGGGTGAAGAGATCGTGAAGATGAACATCGCCGCGGTGGACACGACCCTGGCGAATCTGTTTGAGGTGAAGGTGCCGAATGAAGTCGAGACGGTGGTGGCGATTCGTCCGGCAGTTCCGGCGCAAGCACCCGCGTTTGTGCGAAATGTTCTCGGACCGATTGCAGCCGGCTGCGGCGACCGTGTGCCGGTCAGTGCGATGCCTTGCGACGGAACATTCCCGACATCCACCGCAAAATGGGAGAAGCGGAATCTCGCGACGGAAGTGCCCGTTTGGGATCCGAATGTCTGCATCCAATGCGGCAAGTGCGTGTTCGTGTGCCCGCATGCGACGATTCGCAGCAAGGTTCATGACGCGTCGCTGAATCATGCGCCGGAGACGTTCAAGTCCGCCGACGCGCGGTTGCCGGAGTGGAAAGGAAAGAAGTTTACGATCCAGGTGTCGGTGGAGGATTGCACTGGTTGCGGTGTTTGCGTGGATGTGTGTCCGGCACGCAACAAGTCCGAGGCGAAACTCAAGGCCATCAACATGCGTCCGCAAGCACCGTTGCGTGAGACCGAGGTGAAGAACTGGGATTACTTCCTCGGCATTCCGGAGTTGGATCGGCGGCAAGTTTCGACCGACAACGTGCGGGGCATGCAGACGCTGGAGCCGCTGTTCGAGTTCTCGGGTGCGTGCGCGGGTTGCGGCGAGACACCTTACATCAAACTGCTCACTCAATTGTTTGGCGACCGCATGGTGGTGGCGAATGCGACCGGTTGTTCCTCGATTTATGGCGGCAATTTGCCAACAACACCGTGGTCGCAGAACAAAGACGGGCGCGGTCCGGCCTGGTGTAACTCGTTGTTCGAGGATAACGCGGAATTCGGGCTCGGTTTCCGCGTGAGCATCGACAAGCAACGCGAGTTCGCTGCTGAGCTGTTGCGCAAACTCGCACCCAGCGTTGGCAGCGACCTGGTCGAGGACATCTTGCTTGCCGACCAGAAGGACGAGGCTGGCATTTACGAGCAGCGCGAACGTGTCGCAGAACTCAAGCATCGGCTGCAGCAAATCAAGTCACCCGAGGCCGATCGATTGCTTACGCTGGCCGACATGCTCGTGCGCAAGAGCGTCTGGATCATCGGCGGCGATGGTTGGGGCTACGACATCGGTTACGGTGGCTTGGACCATGTCCTCGCGAGCGGCAAGAACGTCAAGGTGTTGCTGCTCGACACGGAGGTTTATTCCAACACGGGCGGCCAGGCGTCGAAGTCCACGCCACGTGGCGCGGTGGCGAAGTTTGCGGCCAGCGGCAAACCGGCGGCGAAGAAGGATCTCGGTCTCATCGCGATGACGTACGGCAACATTTACGTCGGCTGCGTGGCAATGGGCGCGAAGGATGAACACACGTTGAAGACATTCCTGGAAGCGGAGGCGTATGATGGACCGGCGTTGATCATTGCCTATTCGCATTGCATTGCGCACGGCATCAACATGGCGACCGGGTTGCAGAATCAAAAGGCGGCGGTGAACTCGGGGCATTGGCTGTTGTATCGCTACAATCCGGACCGCGCGGCCAAGGGCGAGAACCCGCTGCAATTGGATTCGCAAACGCCGAAGATCAAGCTGGGCGAGTATCGCGCGCTGGAAAACCGGTTTAAGATGCTCGACAAGAGTCATCCGGAGCATGCGAAGACGTTGCTCGCCCAGGCGCAAGAAGAAGTGAATCTGCGGTGGAAGTTGTACCAGCATCTGGCGGCGCGTGATCTCAAAGCGGACGGGCAGGGGAGTCCTGCGAAAACTCCGGCCACAGTGGAAGGCTAAACATGGATAGCCGCGTGAATGCTCCAGTGCCTGGGAGCGCCGCCGTCTCCGCGGCGAGTTTCCGGATGCTGCCGGCGGGACGCCGGCGCTCCCGGGTTCAGGGAGAGAATTTCCCGGCCTGCGGCGACTCTCTCCTCCATTCGGAATGGAGGAGAGGGGCGGGGAGAGGAGGCGTTCCGGTTCATGGGAGTGGTGTTTGCAGCAGGTCGTCTCTTGCTTTGACCACCCCTCACCCCGGCCCTCTCCCCGTTGAGGGGAGAGGGAGGAGTTGTCGCGCGCCTCTCTCATTCGTTGCCCGTCACGGTAATCAACGTTGAACACAAATGTTATGGACCTAAGCACAACTTACCTTGGTTTAAAACTTCGTTCGCCGCTCGTGCCGTCGGCGGCGCAGCCGCTCACGGAGAGCGTGAACAACATCAAACGCATGGAGGACGCCGGCGCGGCAGCGGTGGTGATGCATTCCCTCTTTGAGGAGCAACTTTCGCTGGAGCGCCGTGAATTGTTCGAGAGCATGAACCAGGGCACGGAAAGTTTTGCCGAGGCGCTCACTTATTTTCCGGAGCCACGGGAATTTCATGTCGGACCGGAGTTGTATTTGCGGAACATCGAGAAGGCGAAAGCGGCGGTGAAAATTCCAGTGATCGCGAGTTTGAACGGCTCGACCCCGGGCGGCTGGGTGGAATACGCGCAGAAGATCGAGCAAGCCGGCGCGGACGCCATCGAACTGAATATCTATTGGATACCGACCGATCCCTCCCTGACGTCGATCCGGATTGAGGACACTTACGTGGAGATTTTGCGTTCGGTGAAGCAACAAGTATCAATTCCGGTCGCGGTGAAACTGAGTCCGTTCTTTACCAACTTCGCCAACATGGCGCGGCGACTGGAAGCTGTAGGGGCTGATGGGCTCACTCTCTTCAACCGTTTTTATCAACCGGACATGGACCTGGAATCATTGGAGGTCACGCCGAACATTCTCTTGAGCACGCCGATGGCGATGCGTGTGCCGCTGCGCTGGATTGCGATTCTGCGAAGTCAGGTTGGATTAAGCCTTGCGGCGACGAGTGGAATTCATCGGGCGACGGATGCGATAAAAATGCTGATGGCCGGAGCGGACGTGACCATGCTGTGCTCCGCCTTGCTGCGGCACGGCATCAAGCACCTGGCGACAGTGGAGAACGATCTCAAGGCTTGGATGGAAGAGCACGACTATGAATCGGTAAACCAGCTCCAAGGCAGCATGTCCCAACAGAATTGTCCGGACCCGGCGGCGTTCGAGCGGGCGCAATACATGAGGGCGGTGTCGTCGTATCGCAGTTAAGGGCATTGGCGGGCGGTCGCAGCCATGGCTTGATTCCACCTGCGGAAAACTCTACCCTGCGCCGCGTTCAGGAGATTCGGGTATTTGACCTTAGACGACCGACGCGGATTCGCTAGATTTAGATATGCTCGGTGAAGGTATTATCAAAGGCATGGCGGAGACGGCGAAGAACTTTCTGGGTTCTTACGTCGACCAAGACCGTCTGACCACGGTGCAGTACCCGGAGGAACGTCTTCCCCAAAAGGAGAACGCCCGCCAGTTTCCATTTCTCGTGTATGACGGTGACGACCCGATGAAGGGCCTGCGTTGCGTCGCATGCCAGATTTGCGAGAAGGAATGTCCGCCCAAGTGCATCTATATCGTCAAGAGCAAGGACAAGAAGCCGGACTACAAAGGGCAGATGCAGTTTTACCCGGCCACGTTCGACATCGACATCTCGGTCTGCATGAGTTGCGGCATCTGTGCGGAGGCGTGTCCGTTTGAATCCATCAAGATGGATACGGAGTTTGAGCTCAGCACGACGGACCGGTTTGGTGGATTGCTCGTCAACAAGCATCAACTGGCGAAGTCGAACGAGCATTATCGGAAGATTCATCCGTCGGATGCGGCGGCCTCGGATGAGGCGTTGGCCGCGGAACTCGCCAAGGCTAAGGCCAAAGCCAAGGCGGACGCTGAAGCGAAAGCAAAGGCCGCTGCGGAAGCCAAGGCTAAAGCTGCGGCTGCAACGCCCGCTCCTGCACCCGCCTAATGTCTTCCGACCTCGACC
>DASUGI010000020.1:0-12281 GCA_036274115.1 Verrucomicrobiia bacterium | reverse complement strand
TGCTCGTTCAGTCAAAAAACTAGCTAGCGAACGGTCGGATCAAACCGGCCATTCCACCACGCGTTGTTGGGTTGTTTGCTCGCTTCGAGTTTCTTGCCATCCAGTTCCTCCAATGTCATCGGCACGGCATGGCCATCGACCATGACGACGTTCACCCGACCCGCATTGCGTTCCGAAGGCGTCGCCCGGTGCGCTTCTGACCCATCGTGCCCGCCTTCATAATAGGCGTTGCCCGCGCCGGGCGTCGCACTGCTCTTGCGACTGCCCGTGGACCCCAGCGTTTGCGAGCCCAGAGGCGGATCGATGACATAGACTCCCGAGCCGTCCGCACCGTAGGGGAGACTGGCAGAGCCTTTGCGCGCGCCCTTGGTATCACCGATCACGACGGTGTTGGCCGGTTTGAGAATGGAAGTGTCCGCAGCATGAAACGGCGGCACCCCGCCCGGCGTCCGCGTGTTGCCCAAGTATTGATAGTTGAGTCCATACCCGCCGTAATAGCGAGTGCTCCCCGGAGTTTCGACACCGCCCGGTGCAGTGTGCGCAAACGGCTTGTTCATGTAGGCCATTTCCTCCGGACGCAGCGCCGGGCTCAGGTAAACCTCCTCGTTCTGCATGTAAGGGTAGATCAGATCAGCCCAGCGGATACGAGCCTGTCCCGCAACCGCCGCCAGCGAATGGCCGGGGAACCGCCCATCGTGGTCGTCCCGATAAAGCGTCAGCCCCAATGAAATCTGCCGAAGGTTGCTCAGGCTGGCCACCGACTTGGCCTTGGATTTCGCCCGAGCCAGTGCCGGCAAGAGCATGCTGGCCAGAATTGCAATAATGGCAATCACCACCAGCAACTCAATGAGCGTGAACCCATCTGTTGTTCTCCCGTGCCGCGGCTGACTGGTCTTTTTCATGCCCCGTAGCCTAGCCACTGGAAACCCTCTGCGCCTTCGGTGCTTTGCAATTCCTTGTCGGTGAATTGCAATCAGCCGAAGCTAAAACGAAGCAGTGAACGGCAAAATTCGCGGACCAATCCGGCAACTGAATCAAGCCCCGCTACGGATGGGTGCGATGCCATTGCCGCACGTCGACGGCTTCCATGCCCGCGGCCCGGATTGCCGTGAGCCCTAAATCAGTGTCCTCGTAGGCGCGACACAATCTCGGCTCGACGCCGATGCGCCGAGCCGCTTCCAGGAAAATATCCGGTGCCGGCTTCTGATGCTTCACCATTTCGCTGGTCACCACCGCATTGAAGAGATTGCGAATCTTGAGATGCTCCAGCACCTGGCCGATGATGCTCTGCGTGCCGCCCGAGGCCACGGCCATGGGAACCTTGCCGTAATGTTCCTGGGCAATCTCGACCACGGCATGAATTGGCTCCACTTGCGCCATCAAGGGCAAATAAGCTTCCTCCTTCTCATGAGCGACGGCAATGTGATCCAACGAACGCCCCTGCTCTGCGGCCAGCATCTTGAGGATGTCACGTGACGGCACACCTCCGAGTGAATAAAAACGGTCTTCAGGAAAGTGCAAGCCGTGTCGTTGCGTGATCATCTGCCACGCGCGCCAATGCAGCGGCATTGTATCCGCCAGCGTTCCGTCACAATCAAAAATCAGCCCTTGGGGAGTCATGTTCTCGGTCTCGGTGTAAAAACTCGTCAAACTTGAAGCGCCTTCAACTTCTCCTCCATCTCCTGCGTCATCAGCGGATCAATCAATGGATCCAAATCGCCTTCGATGACATTGGCGAGGTTGTAGAGCGTGACTTCAATGCGATGGTCGGTGACGCGGTTCTGCGGAAAATTGTAGGTGCGAATCTTCTCATTGCGCTCACCCGTGCCCACCTGACTTTTACGATGGGCCGCGTACTTGGCATTCTCTTCGGCAATCTTTCGTTCCAGCAATCGCGAACGCAACACGGTCATCGCTTTGGCGCGATTCTTGATTTGCGAGCGTTCATCGGCGATGCGCACAATCAGGCCGCTGGCTTTGTGCTGGATTTGCACGGCGGAATCCGTCGTGTTCACACCCTGCCCGCCTTTACCGGAGGCACGACAGACGGTGACCTCGATTTCGTCGGGCTTGATCTCCACATCCACTTCCTCCGCTTCGGGTAAAACAGCCACGGTCGCGGTGCTGGTATGGATTCGGCCCTGAGCTTCGGTCGCCGGAACCCGCTGCACGCGATGCACGCCACTCTCATGCTTAAGACGCTTGTAAACGTCCTGCCCGCTAATTTGAAAAACGACTTCCTTGAAGCCGCCGAGATCGGAGGCGTTGGAATCCATCGTCTCCACCTTCCAGCCGCGAGCTTCGGCGTAACGCGTGTACATGCGATACAGATCCGCGGCGAACAAAGCCGACTCGGAACCACCTGCACCGGCGCGAATCTCGACAATCGTATTACGCGAGTCCGTGGGGTCCGGCGGAATCAAGCCGAAATGCAATTGCTGGCCGAGCCGCTTCTCCTCGCCTTCGAGCCGCGTGATCTCTTCCCGGGCCATGTGGGCCATTTCCGACTCGGCGGGCTCATTCTGGAGTAACGCGCGATTTTCCGCCAGTTGCGCCTGGGTTTGGAGATACGCATCCCCGCACGCCACCAACTCTTTCAACCGGGCGTACTCCTTGGAGAGCTCCTGCGCCCGCTGGGCGTTGTCAAAAACCTTCGGATCGCTGAGCGAGGCTTCGACCTCGGCAAAGCGCCGGCGGAATTTTTCAATGTGGGGACGAAAATCCATTTTCAATCTGGTGACATGGGACATGTGGCATGTGCCAACGAACCCGTCATCCTGTCACTTGTCACTTGTCACACGCCACAGGCCATAGAAAACAAAACCGCCCGCACTCCGACGAATCGGCGGGCGGGCGGTATTCTGGAAATCGCTATTTCTTTTTCTTTTTGGTGGCTTCGAACGCAGCCTGGGCGGCCTGCGTCTTGGCGGCCCGCTGCTGGAACTTGTCCACGCGACCGGCCGTATCCACAAACTTCTGCTGGCCCGTGTAGAACGGATGGCAGGCATTGCAAATACCCACGATGATCACGGGCTTGGTGGAGCGGGTCTTGATCACGTTGCCACAGGCGCAACGGATTTCCGCATCCACATACTTCGGATGAATGTCAGCTTTCATAAAAGGGCGCACACAATAACAGAGGTTTGCCCAGTGACAAGCGGGAATTTGAAGCCATTCACCAGCGGATCATCCCGAAAACTGAAACATTTTCTTTACCCGGAGCGGCTTTTTCCGAACAGTATAAACCCGTTTGGCAGAGAACCGTGCGCATCCTTTACAACATCCTGTTTCTGGTATTTTTTACCCTCTCTTCCCCCTATTACTTCTGGCGCATGTTGCGACGCGGCAACTGGCGGACGGGCTTTGGCGAACGCTTCGGGGAATATGATACCAAACTGAAGCAAGCGCTCACCAATCGGCAATCGCTCTGGTTGCACGCGGTGAGCGTCGGGGAGGTGAATATTTGCACTCATCTCATCCGCGCGATTGAACCTCGCCTTCCCAACGCCAAAATCGTAGTCTCCACCACCACCACCACCGGAATGGGTGAACTCAAAAAGAAGCTCCCCACCCATGTCAGCAAAATCTATTACCCGGTGGATCGACGCAAATTTGTGGCCCGCGCTCAATCGCTCATCAAACCGGAGGCCATTGTGCTCGTTGAAGCGGAGATTTGGCCCAACTTCATCTGGCGCGCCCAACAACAGCGCATCCCGCTCTTTTTGGTTAACGCCCGGCTCTCCGAGCGCTCCTATCGCGGCTACAAGCGATTCGGCTTCCTGTTTCGGCCGCTGTTCGCAGCGTTCACCGGGGTCGGTGCGCAAAACGAAGCCGATGCTGCCCGTCTTCGTGAGCTGGGTTGCCGGCCCGAGGCAATTAGAATTGTTGGCAGTCTTAAATTCGATGCCGCCAAACTGGACGAACGCCGCTCCCTGGATGTGCCGGGGATGTTGCGTCAGTTAGGAGTGCCGGAAACCGCGCCGCTGCTCGTGTGCGGCAGCACCCATGCCGGCGAAGAGGCCATCCTCGCCGACATCTTCCTGCGATTGCGCAAACGCTTCCCCACTCTGTTCCTCGTGCTCGTGCCGCGCCATTTCGAACGCAGCCGTGACGTGGCCAAGGAACTGGAAGCGCGCGGGATCAACTACGTCTATCGCAACGAGATCACTGAGAGCGGCCGCGGCAAATACGTCGGCGAACCACAGTGCCTGCTGGTCAATACCACGGGTGAACTGAAATTCTTCTACGAACAGGCGACGGTGATTTTTGTCGGCAAAAGCCTGAGCGCTCATGGCGGGCAAAATCCAATCGAGCCGGGCGCCCTTCGCAAGGCGATGGTCTTTGGTCCGCACATGGAAAATTTCGCGGACGTGGTCCGGAGCTTCCTGGCAAAAGACGGCGCGGTGCAGGTGCCGGACGCGCCCGGGTTGGAGCCGGCACTGGCCGAACTGCTGTCCAATGCCGCCCGCCGCGAGCAACTCGGCGAAAACGCCCTTCAGGTCGTGCGCGAAAACCTCGGCGCTACGGAACGCACTGTGGATATGATCATCAACGGCATCAAGGACCGGGGCATGTACGTAGCCCCCTCGTCCCTGCAACCCGCTCCGGCGACCTGAGTTGCTTCAGCTCAGGATTCTTCGGCCCTCGTCGAGGAAGATGCCTTTGAAGTTCATTTCGAGCGCTTGCGGATTGCTCGCCTTGGCCAGGGCATCCTTTTCCGTCACCTTGCCTTGCTTCACCAGGTTGAACAACGCCTGATTGAAATTAAGCATGCCGTCGTCGGTGCCCGTTTCGATAGCGGCCGCAAGTTTGTCGAGACGGTTCTCCTCGATCAACTTTCGGACCGTCGGCGTGTTGATCATGATTTCCATCGCGGGCGTCACGGCGCCAGTGACCGTTGGCACCATGCGTTGGCACACGACCGCTTGCAACGTTCCGGCCAGCTGCCGGCGAATCTGCTCGCGCTCGTTGGCATCGAAAAAGTCGAGAATACGGCTCACTGATTGCGATGCATTCGTAGTGTGAAGCGTGGACAACACGAGATGTCCCGTGTCCGCCGCGCTCATGGCCGAGGTGAAACTGATGTCATCCCGCATTTCACCGATCATGATGATGTCCGGGTCCTGGCGCAGCACGTGTTTGAGCGCGTGATGGAAGGACAGGGTGTCCAATCCCACTTCCCGCTGCTCGATCACGGATTGATTGTCTTCAAAGACGTATTCGATGGGGTCTTCCAGCGTAACGATGTGCTTTTTGTGATTCGCATTGATGTGTTCAATCATCGCCGCGAGCGTGGTGGATTTGCCGCTGCCCGTGGAGCCGGCCACCAGCACAATGCCCCGAGGCGACTCGGCAATCTTCTTCACTTGATCCAACAAACCCAATTCCTGAAAGCTTGGCACATTGGTCTTCACGTAGCGCATGGCCAGACACCACTGGCCGCGCTGTTGAAAGAGATTGGTTCGAAACCGCCCGATGCCCGGCACGTAGTACGAAAAGTCCACCTCACGTTCCGCTTCAACTTTTTGCTTTAAGTGCCCGGGGGTAATCGTCTCGACCACCTGGTTCAGCCAGGCTTCACTGGGATGCGGACACTCGATGGCGATTAACTCTCGATGAATGCGAAAGATTACCGGCGTGCCGATTTTGATATGCACATCGGACGCATGCCCGTCCACCGCGGTCTTCAGAATCTTGTAGAACAGTTCCATGGATTCAGGATAGCAATCGGTGGCGCGGGTCTAAAAGCTGAAAAACGAACAGCCGGAGCTGATGGGCTCCGGCTGTTTTGCTCTTGCAAATTCTCCGACGGCAACGCTTAAAGCATGCGCGAATACAAAATCGAATTGAGCCGCGATTCCGCAACCCTGGAAAGGCTCGTAAAGACCATGGAAACGTGATAGCCCGCGTGCTTGTTGCCTGTGCAATCCACCACCACGCCCGTGCAATTCACTTTGGCGTCATCATGCGGCGATTGAATGCTCACCGTCATCTCAACCCAGCGCGGGAAAGGCTTTTGGCTGCGGAATTCGATGCCGCCGCGATGCAGGGAAACCGCCTCGGGCGGAAGCGTGAGGCTGGCTTGACGGGCCTCGACCGTAACCTGATCCTCTAACGCTGCTACGCTTCCGATTTTTCTCGCACTCATGTTTTCGAGGCACGCTAACATAGAATTTTGCGGCGTCAAATCTCCATTATTCACAGGCAGCCTTCCTGCTTCTGCAAATTAATCACCCTCATTGCCCGCCACCTTCAACAACCAGCGTCCGTAATTATTCACCGCCAGGATTCTTCGGGATGGTTGAACCCAAAACCGGTTGACGTATTCTAAACCACCGAGTCGCCCAGGTTGATCGTCTTGTGATGTTGTTTGTATGAGTCGTTGTTTTGCGTACGCGTTCTGCGGAATGTTGTTCCTCTCCGAGGTCACTCCTTCGTTATGGGCCGCCGAGCTAATGGATCCGAATTCGGCCCACGCATCGCCGCAGGTGTCGGCAGAGCTGCTGCAGTCAGTCATTGCACATGCTTTCGACAATTACCGGATCCAGCTGGGAAAACCAAACCCGGAAACCCTCTGGTTCGCCGCGAACGAACCCTCGCAGCTTTTTGCCGGATATCCGGAGGACCTCGATGCGGACTGGGATTATTTGTGGCGCAACGCTTCGCGAATCCCGATTACTTCGATTCCTGAGCCAACCACGGCTTCATTATTGACAGGAGGCGCGATCCTTCTATGTCTAAGACGCATGCGCAAGACCAACGGGTAAACCGGGAAGCCATCACGCCCGGGCGGGCAGTTTCTTTTCAACCGGCGACCTGGCCAACTCCACGAACCGCGGCAAACCGCACTCCATGGGCAGTTTCACTTCACCTTCAATCAGAGGCCGCGCATACGCGAAGAACTTTTCGTTCGGCATCAAGCCATCTTCAGTAAACCAGTCCCGTTCCATGAAGTGTTCCACGTTGGCAATGTCGCCAAGAGGTTGCAGTCCCGTCGTCCATCGATAGGGCGACGATTGCTCGCGAACCAGTTTCACCATGAAGCCACTCTGGCCCGCAACCGCCGCACGCACCGCGGCTTCACCACACGCAGCCGCCTCGGTGGCATCCGTCAGACTCGCAAAATGTGCCGCGGCCCGTTGGGCATAACCCAGTTTGACCGTGCGCGCCTTGAGCTTCAATTTCTCGCTCACCAGGTCCGCCAAATGATCTGCTGCCCCCGAAAGCACCGGATGCCCGAACGCATCCAACCGCGAAGAGTCCGCCGCAATCTCCTCGCCCGCCGCATTCCGCAACCCTTCTCCCACCACGACAATGCAGTAGCGGTTGGCCGCGATAACTTCCTTTACCTTGTCGAGAAAGACGCCTTCGTTAAACAAAATCTCCGGCGGCAAGACAATGTGCGGCGCATCCATTGCGGCCCGTCGAGCCAAAGCCGCTCCCGCCGCAATCCAGCCCGCGCGTCGGCCCATCACCTCGACAAAAAAGCACGCGCCGTCGTCCGTGGCCATCGCGCCCACGTCCGCGGCAATTTCCATCACGGTTGCCGCCACATACTTGATCACCGAGCCATAACCCGGGCAGTGGTCCGTGTGCGGCAGATCGTTATCAATGGTTTTTGGCACCCCGTTGACGCGCAGTTCATAGCCGCGCGCCATCGCCTGTTCGTGAATCTTGTGCGCCGTGTCCTGCGAATCATTTCCGCCGATGTAATGGAAGTAGCGAATGTGGTGCGCCCCAAAAATCTCGAACAACCGATCCATGTCGCGCGCCGCCTGCTCGGGTTTTTTCTTGAAATCAATCTTGTACCGGCACGTGCCCAACGCCGCCCCGGGCGTGCATTTCAGGCCTTCGATCGTGCGGGATTTCTCGTCGTTGATGTCAATCAACTCCTCATTGAGAATGCCGAGAATGCCGTTGAGCCCGCCGTAGATTTCTTCGATACACTCGTGTCGGCCGGCCTCTTGAATAACACCCGCCAGACTCGCATTGATGACCGCGGTCGGCCCGCCCGACTGGGCCACCAGAAGATTGCCAGTTAGTTCTGCCATAGAAAGAGCGCACGTTGCCAACCGCTCGCGGCCAAGTCAAAGCGGAATTCCCTCCGGGCTACGCGGAGTGGCGCCAGGCGGAATTGGCTTCAAGACAGCCCGCCCGGGTAACCAACAGCGCCTTCAATGCGGAGCGCGATTCGCTCAAGCGGGCAAGCCCATCGCTCCCCAACGTCAGCAACGCCGTGGAAAGCGCGTCGGTTTCGGTCGCATGGGGCAAAACTACTGCGGACAACCACGCCTGCTCCACCGGTTGTCCCGTTCGCGGATCAATCACATGGCCAAAGTTCTTGTCGCCGGCCTGAAAATGACGTCCCCACACCGCTGAAATTGAAAGCGTTTCGTCTCTCAAATGCGCTACCGGTAAATCCGGAAACGAAACATCACCCAACGCAGCAGGTGGCTTTTCAATGGCCACCGACCAGGTCTCAGCCTTCGGGGGATGGCCGATGGCGCAAATGGTACTCGTGCCACCATGAAACAACGCGCTGTGCACCCCGGCTTCGCGCAGCAACTCGGCGCCACGCTCAATGGCATAGCCTTTTCCGATCGCGCCCAGGTCCAACATCATGCCGTCTCGTTCCAATCGAACCGTCCGCCGGCAACCATCCAATCGCACCAGGGTCATGCCCACTTTCGTGCGTGCGTCCGCCAGTGCCTCCGGTGAAGGCATTTTTCCGCGATTGTCCATGAACCCCCAGCAGCGGACCAGCGGCGCAACGGTAATGTCAAATGCACCCTGGGTCTCGGCGTGCAGACGTTGAGCCTGTTCCAGCAGGGCGAACAGTTCGGGAGAGATGTGCACCGCCTCGCGCGCCGCTCGCGCATTCACCTGGGCAATCTCACTGCCCGGGCGGTAGAGGCTGAGTTGGCTTTCGGCTCGCGTTACTTCATCCAGCGCTGCTTCACCGGCAGCCCGTAAAGCGACCGGATCATTGCCGTGCAAAACCAACTCGAACCGCGTCGCCATGGCATGGCGGGCAAGAGTGACGGTCTGCATGAATCCTCACGCAATTCAAAGAAGCTTCGAATTCGAGGCTGGCCGCCTTAGTCGACCCTGTTTATTTTACGGGTTCGGGTTCGGCAGATTCCGGGGCGTGGTGTAATCCTGTACTTCTTCAGGAGTAAACGGCCGCACCTGATTGAACTGTTCTGGCTTTTCAGGCGGTTTCTCGGGCAGTTCCTTCATTTCCAGCCGCCTTTGTCGCTCCTTCTCGCGTGCGCTTGCCTTGGCCTCCTCGCGATTGTAGTCGGCTTCGGCCGCGACCACGCCCGGCAGACCTTCCTTTTCCACCGCCACCTGCAGCGACGCCAGTTCCGGCGTGCGCAACACCGTGGGGCGCATCAACACCATCAACTCATTGCGTTGTTTCGCCTCGCCCGACGAGCGAAACAAAGCTCCGAGCAACGGGATGTCCTTGAGGATCGGCACCCCGGCCTTGGTCCGGTTCTCAGCATTCCGAATGAATCCGCCGAGCATGATGCTCTCGCGATCCAACACGGCAACTTCAGCGGCCAAAGTGCGGCTCGTCGTATTCGGCACCTGGCCCACACCATCAATCGTGGTCGAGCCGCTGATCTCATCGATGGTTTCGTCAATCTTCATTACCACCAGGCCGTCTTGATTGATGAAGGGCGTCACATTCAGCCCAATACCGACCCGCAATTGCTGATAGGACGAACTCGGACCGCCGCCGTAACTACCACCGTAGTAAGTGCTGGTCACATAGGGAACGGTATTACCAATAAACAGCGAAGCCGGCGTTGCGTGGGAAGTCTGAATGCGCGGCTTTTGGATAACATTGATTTTGCCGTCTGAGGCCGCCGCCTCAACCTGAACGTAGATATCGTCATTGATCTTGCCGAAGTAACGCAGACCAGTGCCAATCAGGTCAGTAAACGCATTGGTCTGTCCCGCAGTTGAGCCGCCACCGGCCGCAACATCCGTAAACCGTTTCAAGTTCATCCCACCGGCACCGGAAAAGTCACCGCTGAATTGACGCGGCGTTTGTGCCGCCGAGATCCCAAGCGCCCACGAATTATCCAGCGACACGTCCATGATAATCGTTTCGATCAACACCTGGGCCAACACCACGTCGAGCTTGGCAATAATGTCCTTGATCACTTTCATGTCTTCGCGAGTGGCGAAGACCAGCAGCGAGTTGGAGCGGATATCCGCGATGATCTTGGTCGTTCCCAGAATTTGCAGGTCACCCGAGGATGCCGCCCGGCGAATGATATTCTGCAGATTCTGGCTGAAGGCGGATCCGCCGGAAGGCGTTGGGGTGGGAGTGGTGCCTTGCAAGGGATTCATGCCTGGTTGATTGTAGCCGCCCAAACCGCCCTGCTGCCGGCTAAACCCCGACGCGCCTGGTGTGGTCGTGCCGCCCGTGGGCCGGCTGCCCACCGTGCCTCCGCTACCGCCACCGACACTGCTCAACGCCGTCGCGATTTCCTCCGCCTTGGCGTACTTGATCGGGATGACCTCAGAAACAAATTCCGAGGGAACAGCGACGTCGATCTTTTCGATCATCTCCAGCATCCGCTTTACGTTGGCCAC
This sequence comes from Verrucomicrobiia bacterium, assembly GCA_036274115.1. Classification (GTDB taxonomy): domain Bacteria; phylum Verrucomicrobiota; class Verrucomicrobiia; order Limisphaerales; family JADLHS01; genus JADLHS01. Next base: position 1,670 of record DASUGI010000020.1, on the reverse strand, counting down.
GTTGTCGCGCAAGACGAGGATGCCGCTGCTGTCAATGGGCGTGACCGGGCTGGCCGCGGTGCCGCTGGCAAAGGGCACCAGCACACTTTGCAACTCGCTCGGCTTGCTATATTTCAATTGCGCGATGTGCGTGGCCACCGAACCCAGCTCCGGCAACCGGTCGACTTGGTTCGTGTTGATGCGACCCGGGATTTTCCAGGCATCTGCGGTGGGAACAACCGTGACAAACTTCTCGCCGACGTTGACCACCGAGACGTTGTTGAGCGCCATGGCCGCTTCGAGGGCGCGGACAACCTCGAGTCTGGTCAACGGCGTGGTCTGCATCAAAACAATCTTCGCATCCGGCAGAGTGGCAGGACGGAGGACGTTACGTCCGACAAAATCACCGTAGAGGCTCAATACGGATTCGAGCGGTGCCGCCGTGAACTTGATGCTGCCAGCGGGAAGAATTTCATCTGGATTCGGGATGGTCTCCGCATTGGAGACATGCGGCGTCATCTCCATGCCGGCAACAGTGCCGGAGACATTCGCGGGGGTTTGTGCACCGGGAATCGGAAGGCCGTCGGCAGTCGTCGTTGGCGTGGTTGGCGTCGTGGCAGGGACTCCGTTGGCCGAAGGCGTAACCACTCCCGGAACGGTTCTTCCCGGCAAAGCCGGAATGGCTCTGGTGGGGCGATTGGTTAATCCGGCTGCTGGCGCATTCGTTCCAGTGGGTGGCGGCGGGACCTGAGCATGGGCCCACTGACCGAACGCGGCCAGGAGCAAAACAAAGAACAGATTTTTCACGGTCATTTCTGGGGTGGCGTTAAAGGTTTAGTCACGGGCGGAAGGCCCGTAGCTCGGTTGGTCTTCACCACTGAGGTGGTGGTGGACGTAGCCGGCCTGGTGGCCGGTGTCGTTGCGGTCCCCGGTGCGGCCGTTCGGGCCGCCGGCGTTGATGATTTGGGGGCCGGCGCGCTGCGTGAGGCCGGTTTCTTTTGAAAACTGGCCACCAGCGTCATGGTTGCATTCAAGCCCGTGTGCGGTTGATCCGGCCGGATCGACAACGCGCGCGCGCGAATCAACGAACTGCCGGCTCCGAGATTATAAAGAAAGTCCACGAGTTGAGCCTCGCCGGACTGCGTCGTCAATGCCTGCCCCAGCTCCACAAAAAACTGATTCGTGCGAGACGGCTGGGGGGTCCGGTTGACCAGGGTGACGCCGCTCTGGGCTGCCTGGTTGTTAAGCGCCGTCAGGAAATTGACCGACTGGTCCTCCTGCGGCACGGAAGCCCCTTCGCCTTCCAGCTTTTTGATGTTCGTCTCGTAAAATGGGATTTGCGAAATTTCCTTTTGATACTTTGCCTGTTTGTCATTCGCATCAGCAAAGCGGTTCTCGATCTGGCTCAATTTGCCAAAGTACGGCAGCACAAACAGGAGGTTGATGACAATGAAAACAATCACCAGCACCAGTATGATGAACCGCCGCTCCGTCGAACTGAGCCGGGCGAATGACGCGCTGAGTTGATTGAATGAACTGGCCATTAGCGGTCCGTTTGTTTGAGTTCCAGGGCGAAGTTCCAGAATATGCTGCCACCTCTCCCCTGTGTGCTGAGGGGCTGACCCTTGTTCGGATCGAACATCGGCTGGCCGTTTAACGTCGCCTTCTGCATCGCCCCAAAAAACTCGATC
>DASUGI010000019.1:0-11844 GCA_036274115.1 Verrucomicrobiia bacterium | reverse complement strand
GGCGGCGAAGCTTCCCGGTTTTGTCACCTTTTACGATGAGATTGATATCTCGCCCGAAGCGGCGGCGGCGTTGCGGGTGGGTCGCAACACCATCGCCGTTCATTGTCACCAAACCACCGGAGGACAGGGCATCGATGTGGGCATCTTTGTGCCGCTGACGGGCAAGTGACGGACGGCGCGAAGCGGTTCGCCCACTCGCCGATTCCTTGCAGGGTGACTTTTGGAGGAAACATGAACGTAATGAAACTGAATCAACCTGATCTATCGGGTGGCGGGTGTCGGGTGTCGGGTGACATGACAGGGCGCATCGCGTCACGTGTCGCCCGTCACGTGTCACCTTTCCTGTCACTAGTGCTCATAGTGAGTTTGTGCGCCGGTCAGGCCTTAGGGGACGAGACGGCGAAACGGGGAAACGGGGAAACGGCGACCTTCGCCGACGCGTCTCCAGGAGTTGTCCCACGGGGCGAGCATCCGCGGCCTGATGCGTTCCGGGAAAACTGGGTATCACTGAACGGCGAGTGGCAATTTGAAATTGATGCCGCTGCGGATGGAGACGCGCGAGGATTAAAATCCGGCAGGGACCTTCAGTCGAAGATCATCGTTCCGTTTTGCCCGGAGAGTCAGCTTAGTGGCATCGGTCATTACGGGTTGATGAAAAATGTGTGGTACCGTCGCCACTTTGAAGTGCCGGCCCGCATGAAAGGGAAGCGCGTTCGCTTGCACTTCGGCGGCGTCGATTATCGCGCGTGGGTCTGGGTGAACGGTCAACTGGCAGGAGAACACACGGGCGGCAACGCAGGCTTCAGCTTCGATGTCACGGGGCTGTTGCGCGACGGCAAAAACGAGTTGGTCGTCCGCGCCTTTGATGACACCGCCAGTGGCCGGCAACCCACCGGCAAACAGACGCACACAGTCAGTGAAGGTTGTGTTTACACCCGCACCACCGGCATTTGGCAGCCGGTATGGCTGGAAGCAGTGGGTTCTTCGTTCGTGGAATCATTTTCAGTGGTGCCCGACCCGGATCGCTCGCGAGTGTTGATCGAGGCGACGGTGAACGGTGCCGACCCCAATCTCACACTCAGTGCTGAAGCCTACGCGGACGGCAAGTTGGTAGGGAAAGACTCGTGCCCCGCATCGTGGCGCGATAACCGGCTCGTGCTCGATCTCATGACGAAAAAACTGTGGGAGCCCGGCAAGCCTTTTCTCTACGACCTCAAGTTCAAGCTGTCACAGGGCAAAAAGCCGGTGGATGAAGTCGCCAGTTATTTGGGTTTGCGAAAAGTCTCCATCGAAGGCCGCGCGATCCTGATCAATGGCAAGCGCGTCTTTCAGCGCACCATCCTGGACCAGGGCTTTTATCCCGACGGCATCTGGACGGCGCCGAGCGACGAAGCGCTGAAGCGCGACATCGAGTTGAGCATGGCCGCAGGTTTCAACGGCGCGCGACTGCATCAAAAGGTTTTCGAACCGCGTTTCCTCTATTGGGCGGACAAACTGGGTTATCTCGTTTGGGGCGAGTTTCCCAACTGGGGCTACAATTATCGGCCGGAGAATTACGCCAACGTCATCAACGAGTGGACGGAAATCCTCCAACGCGACCGCAATCATCCCGCCATCATCGGCTGGTGTCCCTTCAACGAAACGCCGGGCGAAGCGGGTGAAATCCAGCGCCTCGTCGTGCGCGAGACCAGGACCATTGATCCCACTCGACCGGTGTTGGAAACGAGCGGCTGGACTCACACGATGTCGAATGCCGAGGTGCGGGACGATCACGATTACAACCAGGACCCGGAAACGTTCCGCAAGCGCTGGAATGATTTCTTCCACGGTGGCAGTCCGTCGTTGATGCCCGCGCGCTATGCGGGCGGACAATCCTCCCGGCGGGATCTGGGCGTGCCTTTCTGGGTGAGTGAATTCGGTGGCATTGGTTGGGCCGTGGAAGGCGGCTGGGGTTATGGCACTGGACCGAAAACGCTCGACGAGTTTTACGCGCGCTATGAAGGACTCGTGAATGCGCTGCTCGACAATCCCAACATGTTTGGCTTTTGCTACACGCAACTCACCGACGTGGAGCAAGAGAAGAACGGGCTTTATTTCTACGACCGCAGACCCAAGTTCGATGTGAAACGCCTGCACAAAATCACATCGCGCGAAGCGGCGTATGAAAAGATTGGCCCCTCTGCGCCGCCGCCAGCCATTCGGACAGAACATTCCTGGCAAACTCTGGTGGGAGGAGCGGCGGATGGAGAGTTGTGTCAGCCATATCGTTACACCACGACGAGTCCGGCTGAGGGCTGGACTGCGGAGGCGTTCGATGATCAGGCGTGGCAGTCGGCGCGCGCGCCTTTTGGGACGATCGCCAATCCGCGGACGCGCTGGGAGACCACGGATATTTGGTTGCGCCGGACGTTTGAGTGGAAGGGCGGCGACATCAAAGACGCGGCGCTGGTGATATTCTGGGACGAAGACACCGAGGTGTACGTCAATGGCAAAAAGATTTGGAATCGCACCGGATACGTCACGTCCTACGAAATGTTTCTTGTCACCGAGGCGCTTAAGTCGGCGCTACGCAAGGGCTCGAACACTTTGGCCGTGCATACGCGACAGACGGCTGGTGGGCAATTTATTGATCTGGCGCTGCTGACAACCTACAAGTGATGCCAAAGCGCCTGAGAGCGTGTAACAAATTGAACCGTCGGAGTGCGCCCGTCCTCGGGCGCAGCTAGGTGGTCAGGTGAAACGCCCTTTAGAACCTGCGACGCCTCTTCGGTTGGCGGCGGTGGCCGGGGACGGCCACACTCCGCATTTTGTTAGAGGCTCTGAGGGTTTGCCCGCATGTCGCCAATTCGGGCCACATGACGGCTGGTGCTGGGGCTCTATTCTGATGCCATGTTCTCAAATCCTCGTTTAGCCGCCAAATGGCTGGGCTGTCTTGGTGTTCTGATTCTCCTGGGTGTGGGCCTAGGAATGCTTTTCCGAAAGCCAAATACCGGTCCCATCGAAAATGCCTCGACTGTGGCCGTACCAGGTTCGGATCGTTCACCAGCGAATGCAGCGAGCGTCGCGTCTGCGTCATCCTCCAACGCGCCATCCACCACGGCGAACCCTGGGCCCACCGCGGCCACCTTCGCTTCGCCCACGCCGAACACAAACATCATTTCCCCGCAACGCCAATGGGATGCAACGTTTCTCACGCGGCACGCCGGCGCCAGAGTGGGAGACGTCATTCAGTTTGAACTCACGAATGGCAAGCAGGCTTCCGGCGTTTTGGAATCCATCAAGTTTCAGAACGACGGAGTCGTCTATGTGGACGGTGTGATGACGTCGCCAACGCCCGGACGGTTCTTTATTCAAGACCTGGCGTGGCGGGGATTGGGCAGTGGATTGGTGGGAGTCATCACGCTTTCAGAACCGTCGGCAAGTTATCGGATTGAGCAGGCGGAAGATGGTTCGATGACGCTGTTGGAGTTGCCCAGGGACCTGGTGGTTTGCGTCAATTACGCGCCAGCGCCAACGAACCAGACCGAGGAGATTCCACCGCTGAATCCCTCCGACGCGGCGGATTATCCGGTGCCCGCGTATCAGGACGGGATCATCTCGCTGCAAAGTTTGCCGGGCGCTCCAGGCGTGCTGTACATGGATTTCCGCGGAGGTCGCACGGATGGCGAAGGATGGGGTACGTTTGATTTCGAAAAGCCCAATGTCAGCAACGCCCAGATCAAGGATGTGTGGAAGCGCGTGGCGGAAGATTTTCTGCCGTTCACGATTAACGTCACCACGGACATCAAGGTGTATGAGTCAGCGCCAGCGAACAGCCGGATTCGTTGCGCTTTAACCCCGACCACGACGGCGGCACCCGGCGCGGGAGGCGTCGCGTATATCAATTCCTGGGGCGGTGGCGGTTTGTGTTGGGCGTTTTACAGCAGCGGCAAATCCGCGGCAGAAGTGGTTTCGCATGAAGTCGGACACACCCTGGGTCTTGGTCATGATGGCCGAATCACTCCCGACGAAGGTTACTTTGGGGGACACGGCAGTGGCTCGACCGGTTGGGCGCCCATCATGGGCGTCGGCTACTACCAACCCGTCGTGCAATGGAGCAAAGGCGAATACACCAGCGCGAACAATTTGCAGAATGACCTCGCCATCATCACCAGCAAGACCGGTGCGGGCTATCGCGTGGATGACACGGGCAATTCGCTTGCGACCGCGCGCTACCTCGAAGCGTATACTGGCAACACCGTTGGGCAGGAAGGCGTCATCGAGCGCACCGCCGATACGGACGCGTTTCAGTTCACCACGACCGGTGGCACGGTTTCACTGCAGGCCCGACCCGTCAACGGCGAGTGGGCCGATCTCGCCATTTCAGCCACGTTGGTTAATTCCAGCGGCACGGTCATTGCCAGCAACAATCCGCAAACTCAGCTTAACGCCGCCATCACGACCGCGGTGGCTGCGGGCACTTACACATTCAACATCACCGGCGCGGGCCGAAACAATCCTGCCAGCAGCGGGTTCAGCGATTACGCCAGTCTCGGCTACTACTCGATCACGGGCACGGTGGCAGGAGTGCGGTTGCCCTCGCGTTTCATCGTTGATGAGAGCAGTCCCAACGGCACTATCGTGGGAACGATTACCAACAACGGCATAGACTTCTTTTCCTGCGCCATTGTCAGTGGCAACTTCAATGGCGCTTTTGCGCTGGATAACAACGGCGTGCTAACGGTGGCGAACTCCGCCGCGTTGAACTACGAGTCCCTGGCCTCCAATACCGTGTTCGCGGTGCAATACGAATTGTTTGTCAACATCACCAACGAAACGACGCCGGCACTGACAGAGTTGAATCGTCGCGTCGTCATCAGGGTTCGCGACGTGAACGAACCGCCGGTGCTGACGAGCACGACGAATTATGTTTTAACGGGCACGCCCGCCGGGACGGCCATCGCGCCCGTGAATGCAGTGGACCCGGATTTCTTCACGGTGCTCAGTTATTCCATCACGGCGGGGAACAGCACCGGTATTTTCACCGTCGGAACGAATGACGGCGTGTTACGCATTGCCAATCCGCCGACACCGGCTCAGGCCGGCACTTACAATCTCACGATCCGCGCCGCGGATACGACGGCGACGCCGACCAACGCCTCGGTGACGGTTCTAATTCATGTCATCACCAACAACGCGCCGTTCGCGCCGCACGGCATCGCTTATGCCGTTTATGATGGCATCGGTTCTGGCAACCTGGTTTCTGATCTCACCAGCAATGCGCGTTTTCCGCGGGATGCGAATTGGGAGAAGATTCAAACCCGGTTCGATTCAGATCGTAACCGCGCCGCTTCCTATGGTTCGGTCATGCGCGGTTATCTGATTCCTCCCCTCTCCGGCAATTATACGTTTTACATCGCCTCGGATGACAACAGCGCTTTGTTGCTCAGTGCGTCCACCAATCCGGCGGCGGCGGTGCAGATTGCGGCGGTTTCGGGCAGTGGCAATTGGACGGACCCATATCAATGGACTAAGTACGCCATCCAACGCTCGACACCGCGCGCGTTGGTGGCGGGGCAGGCGTATTACATCGAGGCGCGACATAAGGAAGGGGACGGCGGCGATCATCTTTCGGTGGCGTGGGTCGGCCCGCACACGGGTGGACAAACCAACGTGATCGAGGGTGTTTATCTCGCACCGGCATATCTGAATTACGTCCCGCGGGTGACCGGGTTTGCGGCGAATGTGCGGCGGGATGCGATTACGGGATTGCGCATCGGGCGGCTCGCGGTGACGGACGCAAACACGAGTGAAACGGCGACGTGCTCGATTATCAGTGGGAATGGGGAGGGGATTTTCGCCGTGGACAGCGCGGGTTGGATTTCGGTGGCGAATGGGGCGGCGCTCGCCTCCACGCCCACTACGGTGTTCACGCTGCCGATTCGCGTAACAGATAATGGCACGCCGGCGCTCTCGTCCACGGGCACGGTTTCGCTCACGGTGATTGCGCCGACGAATTTGCCGTCGCAATTGCGTCGCGAAATTTTCGCGGGGATCAACGGAAGCAATGTGAGTGATTTGACGAACAACGCGAAGTATCCGTCCCGGCCGGATAGTTTGGAGGTGTTGAGTTCTTTCAGTTCCGCGGTGAACACGGCGGACAATTATGGCAGTCGCATTCGCGGGTTGTTGGTGCCGCCGGCCTCGGGGCTGTATCGGTTTTGGATTGCGTCAGATGATGGCGGCGTGTTGCGGTTGAGTACGACGAGTTCGCCGCAGGGGGCTGCCACCATCGCTTATATCGCCGACGGGAACTGGAGTGATCCGGGGCAGTGGACGAAGTATGCGTCGCAGATGTCGGCGCTGAGGAGTTTGGTGGCGGGGCAGAGGTATTATATCGAAACGCTGCACAAGGAGGGCGGGGGCGGAGACGCAGTGCAGGTGGCGTGGTCGGGCCCGGGATTGCCGGCGGGGACGAACATCATTGCGGGCACGTATTTGGAAGCGGTGGATCTCAACTTCCCGCCGGTGGTGAGTGGGTTTACGACGATCATCGCGCCGGGGACGGCGAATGGCGCGGTGTTGGGCAGCATCACGGCGAGTGATGGTCCGCTGGATTCTGCGGCGTTTCAAATTGCTTCCGGGAATGTGGGCAACACGTTCGCCATTCAGCCGACGACGGGGGTGATCACGGTGAACGACAATTCGTTGCTCACCAACAATGCGACGTTCCATGTGCTGGTGCTGGTGCAGGATTCGGGCCTGGGCGGTTTGTATCCACTGAAGACGAATTATGCGGTGGCGCATATCGGGGTGCTGTCGCCGGGTGAGGTCGTGCAGGGGTTGAAGCATCGGTATAGCTTTGTTACGAACACGGCAGATTCGGTGGGCGGTGCTGATGCGGTCTTGCAAGGGGCGGCGGTGGTGTCGGGTGGGCGGCTGCAGGTGCCCGGCGGCGCGGCACGGGTGAATTGCGCGGCGCTGAATCTCGCGAGCACGTTTGCGACGAATGCGAGTTTGTCGTTCGAGGCGTGGTGCACGGTCACGACACATCAGGATTGGGCGAAGGTGTGGATGTTCGGTCAGCCGGGCGCGGAGACAAGTCTGGCTTACGTGGATTTCACGCCGCGCGCGAGCGGGGGACTGCCGAGCATGAGTTTCAACAGTGTTTCGGGCACGGAGTTGAATTCGCGCGCCGCGCCCAATCCGGCCGCGATGATTGCCGGCGCGGAGTATCACATTATCGGGGTCTATGATGCAGCGGCGAATCAGATGCGGCTTTACACGAACGGTGTGCTGGCCGATACGGCGTCCCTGGGCGGTGGCAATATGACGCAGATTCCCGCGACTGAGGGTTATTTGGGCGCGGCGGTGAATTTCGGTGATCCGAATCTGAATGGAAATATCAATGAGTTTCGGGTTTGGAACGTGCCGTTGTCCGGCTTGCAGGTGGCGTTGAACAAGGCGGCGGGTCCCGATGCGGTGCTTTCGGCGGCGGCGGCGCAGGCGACGTATCTGACGGCGGCCACCACAAATCCGAATCCAGGCCAGATCATACAAGTGCAGGTGAGTTCGGATTTCAACGTGGTGAACTTGCCGACCACGGCTTACGCGACAAACTGGATGAGCAGTAATCCCGCGGTGGCGACCGTGAACGCGTCCGGCTTCGTGACGGCAGTGGCGAATGGTTTTACGACCATCAGCGCCACGGTGGCGGGAGCCACGGGCACATTGGGCTTCTGGGTGGGACCGATCCCGCCGGAGCTTGGGTCACAACCGCAATCGTTAAGTCGCGTCGTGGGCGAGAGTGCTGAGTTCGCGGTCAGCGCCACGGGCAGCGCGTTGAAGTATCAATGGAGCAAGAACGGAATTGTTGTTCCCGGTGCGACAAATACAACGTTGAGTCTGACCAATGTGACGTTTGCGGACAGTGCGGATTACAGCGTGACGGTGAGCAACAATGTGACGTTCGTCACCAGCAGCAATGCGCATCTTACGGTGCTGGCTCCCGAGCTTCTGCATCGCTGGAGTTTCACTGATGGAACGGATTCAGTCGGCGGGGCGCATGCCACCTTGGTGGGCGCGGCGCACTACACGGGAGGCCGACTGCAGATTCCCGGCGGCGCCGCGCGAGTGAATTGCGCAACCGTCAATCTCACATCCACGCTGGCAACGAACGGGAGCCTCAGCATCGAAGGTTGGTTTACGATGAATACATTGCAGAACTGGTCCAAGGTCTGGATGTTCGGTCGGGCCAACGGCGGTCTGGAGAATGGTCTGGCCTACGTGGACTTCACGCCTTTGCCCGGAGCGGACGGCGGCGTGCCCAGCATGAGTTTCAACAGCGGGTTGATGGGGAATGAAGTGAACACGCGCGGCGGTGCGAATCCCGCGCTCCTGTCGATCGGGCCGGAATATCACGTCGTGGCGGTTTACGATGCGGCCGCGGATCAAATGCGACTCTACATTGATGGGGCGCTGGCGGACACGGCTTCGCTGGGCGGTGGCAACATCATGCAATTGAATGCCAATGAGGCTTACTTCGGTGCCGCGGTAAATTATCCCGATCCCAATCTCAATGGCGCGATCAATGAAATCCGCATCTGGCGCACGCCGTTGAACGCCACACTGGTGGCAAGCCAATTTGCGGCTGGCCCGGACAACCTGGTGAACTACTCGCCGGTCGTTACGCTCAACATCAGCCTCATCGGAGGCGTGCCGACGATCACGTGGCCGTTCGGTGTCCTGGAAGAGGCAGATTCGCTGAAGGGTCCGTGGACAAGTTTGGTTGAGGCGACGTCGCCTTACACGCCAGCGGCGGCAGCATTGCAAAAGTTTTATCGAGTCAAAGTGAATTAACGACGGGGCTGGAAAGGAACTGGTTCTTATGAAGAAGTTGATTGGCTGCATCACACTGCTGACACTCGCGGTGACGACCTTGCACGGGGAAATCGAAGTGGTCAACGGACCGGTTCTCACGCGCACCAACAGTTTTTATGTCGGCAACCGGGCCCCGTTGCTGCCACTGCACTTTGTCGGTTTGCCAGTTGGCTCGGTGGAGCCGCGGGGTTGGGTGAAGGTGTTTCTGCAGCGTCAGCGCGACGGTTTGACTGGTCATCTCGGCGAAATCAGCGCGTGGTTGCAGAAGGAAGATAACGCCTGGCTCAGCAAGGATGGCAAAGGCAAATACGGTTGGGAGGAATTGCCCTACTGGCTGAAGGGCTACATTGAACTCGCCTACATTTTCAACGACCCGAAAATGCTGGCCGAAGTGAAGGTGTGGATTGAAGGCACGCTCGCGAGTCAGCGACCCAATGGCGATTTCGGCCCGGACCAACGTTTCGAGGATGGCACGCGCGATTACTGGGCGAACATGATCATGCTGTTCTGCCTCCAATCCTATTACGAACACTCGAACGATCCGCGCGTGCTCGATTTAATGTCGAAGTATTTCAAGTATCAGCTCACCGTGCCTGACAGGGAAATGCTTACGCACTACTGGCAGAAGATGCGCGGCGGCGACAATCTTTACAGCATCTACTGGCTCTACAATCGCACGGGCGATCCGGAGTTGTTGAAAGTGGCGGAAAAAATTCACCGGTGCACCGCCAACTGGCGGATGAAGGACAATCTCCCGAACTGGCACAATGTAAACATCGCCCAATGCTTCCGCGAGCCGGGTGAGTATTATCTACAGTCCCACAATCCCGCGGACCTGCAGTTTGCCTACGCCAATCACTTTGAGGTTCGCAAGCGGTTCGGTCAGGTGCCCGGCGGGATGTTCGGTGGTGATGAGAACTGCCGCGTGGGATTTGACGATCCCCGGCAGGCGGTTGAAACCTGCGGCATGGTCGAGCAGATGCTCTCGGACCAAATGCTGATGCAGATCAGTGGCGACCCGTTCTGGGCGGATCATTGCGAGGAAGTGGCGTTCAACAGCTACCCGGCGGCCGTGATGCCGGACTTTATGGCACTGCGCTATTTGACCGCGCCAAATCATGTGGTGAGTGACAGCAAGAACCACGCGCCAGGCATTGATAATGGCGGACCGTTCCTGATGATGAATCCGTTCAGCTCGCGGTGCTGCCAGCACAACCACTCGCACGGTTGGCCGTATTTTAACAAGAGCCTTTGGATGGCAACTCCGGATAACGGCGTGTGTGCAGCGATGTATTCCGCCAGTGAGGTGAGCGTGAAAGTGGGGGACGGCACGTTGGTGCGGATCGCGGAGGAGACGCATTATCCGTTTGAGGATACGATTCGGTTCAAGTTGGCCACGGACCACAAGGTGACCTTTCCTTTGTATCTGCGCGTGCCGGCGTGGTGTCAGTCGACTGAAGTTGCTGTGAATGGGAAGAAAGCCAAACTTGGTGCGAGCAGTGGAAAGTATGTTCGAATCGATCGCGAGTGGAAGAACGGAGACACCGTCACGCTGCGGTTGCCGATGAAGGTTTCGGTGCGCCAATGGGAGCGCAATCACAACAGCGTCAGCGTGGATTACGGCCCGGTGACCTTCTCGCTGAAGATCGGTGAGCGCTACGACAAGCATGACAGCATCAAAACGGCGATTGGAGATTCAAGTTGGCAGACGGGCGCCGATCCGTCGAAGTGGCCTTCGTGGGAGATTCATCCGACCACGCCCTGGAATTATGGCCTGGTGCTGGACGAAAAGAATCCCGCCAGCTCATTCGCCGTGAAGAAGCATAAATGGCCTACGGATAATTTTCCATTCACGCCGGATGCCGTGCCGATTTCGATGACGGTGAAAGCCAAACAGATTCCCGAATGGCAACTGGATCGTCACGGACTTTGTGCGGTGTTACAGGACAGTCCGGTGCTGTCAGACGAGAAGACCGAGACGGTGACATTGATTCCGATGGGGGCGGCGCGATTGCGAATCTCCTCTTTCCCGGTAATCGGCAAAGGAGCGAACGCCCATCGCTGGGAAGCCCCCGTCAAACCGAGTCCACCAAAATACAAGACCACTGCCTCCCATTGTTATTCGGGAGACACGGTGGATGCTTTGGCGGATGGACTATCACCGACCTCTTCCCATGACGAAACGATTCCGCGCTTTACGTGGTGGGATCATCGAGGCACGACCGAATGGGTGGAATATCAGTTTGACCAGGCGAAGAAGATTTCGGGAGTTGAGGTTTATTGGTTCGACGATACCGGGAAGGGACAGTGTCGCGTCCCGAAATCGTGGCGTTTGCTGTATCGTTCTGCGGCGGAATGGAAACCAGTGCCCAACGCGTCGAGCCAACCGCCTTCCCGGGATGCGTGGAATCGAATGACTTTCGACGCGGTGGACACTTCGGCCTTGCGATTGGAAGTGGAATTGCAGCCCGGCTACTCCGGCGGCATTCTGGAATGGCGACTCAAGTTCACCCCGTGAGAGATTCCACCGCCCGCCCCTTCGGAGCAGCATTTATAGGTTCTCTCACGGGGTGAATCCGTGAATCCCCCGACGACCGTTGTCGTCGGAAGCGGTACAAAGTTGTCCATTGACCTTGCGAGAAGGGCGGAACTCGACCAGTTTACGCCATTCCCGCGATTCCATATGCCCCGCATTCGAAGGCAGAATTGTGAAAGGCCCGCCACCCATCCTGGTTGGGTCGCTTCGGTGACGGTGTTCCTTGGTTGTGTCTTGCTTGCTCCCCTGACACTGGCAGATACGCCGGCGAGGGTCGCGCCCAGGTCCGCGACGGACGCCAGGCCGCTGTTCAAACAATACTGCTACGACTGTCACGGAGATGGAATGGACAAAGGCAATCTGGCTTTGGATGAGTTGTTGGCGGTGGACGGGCCGGGAGACAAGCACGCGCAATGGGAGAAGGCCTGGAAGATTGTGCTGCATGAATT
>DASUGI010000018.1:0-5287 GCA_036274115.1 Verrucomicrobiia bacterium | reverse complement strand
CCGGTGTCGTCACGGGCGACGTGTGGTCGTTCACCACCAGAATAATCAACGCCAGGGTGTACGAATGGAATTTTGAGAATGGCAATCTTTCGCCCCGCCTCGGCACCGGCGTGCTCGCCTACGCCGACGGCGCGACCACTTCAAACCTTACTGTCTTCGGCACGACCGACGGCACGACCGTTCCGCACATTGGCGCCAAGCCCACCAAATATCTTCGCGCGCCTGCCTTCACCGGCATCGGCAATGGTTACCTCGCCACCTTCACCGACAGTCCTCCGAACGGCGGCGGCGAATACATCAACCAATACACGATGATCTTCGACGTGCTCCTGCCGTCGCCGATAGCCTGGTTTCCCTTTTTCAACACCAATCCCGGCAACACTGCCGGCAATGACGCGGACTTTTATGTGTCGCCTGCTGGCGCGCTCGGCATTGGTGACATTGGCTATTCCGCCACCAACCTCATCGCCGCGAACACCTGGTATCGCATCGCCTTCGCCGCCGACCTCGCCGCGGGCACGGTGAGTTATTATCGAAACGGGACGCCGGTCTTTGCGGGCAATGCGGACCTGGATGGGCGTCATTCGATTTATTCCAACGCTGAGCCGGGCCCGGATTTGCTCCTCTTCAATGAAGGCGATACTTCGGGCGTTTACACCCACGTCGTTTACCTCAGCAGTTTTCTTTTCACCGACCGCACCCTGTCCGCTTCCGAGATCGCCGCGCTCGGCGGACCGAAAGCCCGCGGCATCCTCGTACCCGCAACGCCAATCAATCTCTCCATCGATCTGCAAACCGACAACGTGTTCCTGCACTGGAGTGGCGGCGAAGGCCCGTTTCAGGTTCAAAAAACTTCCGCGCTGACCAATAACGCCGTCTGGCAGAATGCCGGCTCGCCCACGAGCAATACGAACGCGATTATCCTCCGCGATAGCGACGCCGCTTTCTTTCGCGTGCTCGGCCAATGGCCGTGAGGTCGCCCCAACTGGATTCCCAGTTCCGCGGCGTTGGGCGATGGCATGCGCTGGTACTACTTCGTCGCACCAGCCGGGAGCACGTCTTGAATCGGCGGACCGGACTTCGGCACGGCGGCGTGATAATCCTCGCCCAGCAACGCCGCAAGCGTCGCCGCAATCTGGCTGTGGGTTATCTGCGGAATGTTCGTCCGTTCGCCCAGCGGCCGGATGTCCGGACCGAGATACGCCTGCCAGACCTTCTCCGCGCCGACTACGTCCGCGCCGTGATTACGCCAGCCCGGTCCATCACCACGCCCGTGATCGCACACGATGATGAAGGCGGTTTTGTCCTTGTAAGCCGGGAGCGACTGCACCGTGTTCCAGAGCTTCTGAATATATTTGTCCGTGTTGTAGGCCGCGTGCAGGTAATGCGCGTAATCCCCCTCGTGTGCCCATTCGTCGGTTTCGCTCAACGCCAGCCACACCAGGCGCGGTTGCTTCTCCTTGATGTATTCATTCGCGGCATGGAAATAAAACGAATCGAAGGTCATGCCGTCCCAGATTTGCATCGTGTCGCGCTGAAGCTGCTGAACCAGTTCCAACCGCGAACCCGACGCGCCAGGCAAATTGGTGTCGTAGCCCGACCAAACCGGAATCCCGCTACGCTCCGTATTCAGGATATAGGGATGCACATCCCAGTTGGCGAAACCAGCGGCGCGTCCGGCAAAGGCGGGTTTGCGATGCAACCATTCGAACACCGACACATTGGGATTGTAACGCTTCTCGTTCTTGTCGATGCGGTCATCCGGCGATCCGGTGAAAATCTCGTTGAAGCCTGGGTAAGTGAAATTCTTTTTGTTGTTCAACACCGCGAGACTGCCCTTGTTGGCGTTGCCATAAAGCTGCCCCTGCCGCGCGATCGTGTCCCAAAAGAATGGCATCAACGCCTGACGACGTTCCTCCGGGGTCTCGCGCCAGAACTGCGCCCGAAGCCGATTGGTATCCCATACCTTGTAATCGCGCGTCGCCAGTTGCGCTTCCATGCCCGTGAATACTTCCTGCCAGCGCAATCCATCAACGGTGATGAGAAAAACGTTCTCGGTCTTGTGCGCCTGTGCGCCGGAGCTGCGATGGCGACCAGTTGAATGCCCGCCAGGGCCAACGAGGTGATGACAGTTCGTGCAAGCATAGAATTCGCTCAGTTGAATGCCGATGAATCTAAAGCGCGCACCGAAGGCCAGCAATGCCACATTTGGGTGAGGGCCAGCCCCGCTTGGACGCATCTTGGACGACACCACCGCAATCATTCCGCACGGAGTGGCTTAAAAGTTCTCCGCCCGATGCCTGGCCACCAAGAGCCCGGGCCCGTTGGGACGGTCTGAAGCTCGCGCGGTGGAAACAGCAAGGCTTAGTCAGTCACTGCACGGAAAAAGCTTTGGACATTGGTCGGAGAAACTTGAAATGACCCCACGCCATTTGTCAGGGTGACTGTGGTGACGGTTGACCAATTGGACGGGGTAAAACTCGTAGTGGTTTCGATTGCACATTGCGCGTCCATTGGGCCGGCGACCTCGATATTCAACCCTCCGCCAGACACTTGAGGCCGACGGAGGATCACGGTGTTTGCATTTGCGGTGTGCCGGAAGTTCTGGCGGAACATTGGCCACGGACCATCGGCAAATGGCGTTCCCGTCGGCAGGTAATAAAGATTGCCGGCCGTGGAACCCACAAACAATCCACCATCCAGCCCGATCACGGGCGATGAGACCACCGGTCCGCCGATGGGATATTGCCAGCGGCCTGTGCCATCCGCATTGATGACATGCAGGTTGAAATCGTCCGAACCGACAAACACCGTCCCGTCGCGCCCCAGCGCTGGCGACGATCTAACCGCGCCGCGTGTTTTGTAAGTCCAGTTGGTAGTGCCATTCGGATTGATAGCGTAAAGGTTTGAATCCGTTGAGCCAATGTAAACGACGCCATTCGAGCCAATGGCGGGAGAGGACCAGATGGCGCCGCCCGTAGTCACCGGCCAACCGCTCTTGGGAGTTCCGTTGGTGGTGAACGCACACACTTTCCCATCCAATCCACCGACGTAAATACTACCGTCGCTGCCAATGGCCGGTGAGGAATGGACGCCGTTGGTTACGGTCACGGGCCAGCCGGAGAGCACCGCACCATTGGTGGGATTGAACGCGTAGAGATTGGTAGTTGGGTACATGGAGCCAACATAGATGGTTCCGCTCAATGCAATGGCGGGTGAGGAAAGAATGTTTGAACCGGTAGAGCTGGTGGACCATTTGACCGTGCCATCGGGATTGACGGCGTAGAGTTTGCCATCACCTGACCCAACGTAAATGGTGCCGTCGTTGGCGAGAGCCGGGGAGGAGACAATCTCACCACCAAGATTGGTGCGCCAGATCATGGTGCCGCTCGAAGCGATGGCGTAGAGATTGGAATCGTTGCAGCCGACGTAAACAACACCTGTCGGTCCGATGGCTGGCGAGGAGTTGAAAGACTGACTGGTTGTCATACCTCCGAACGACCACTTTATCTTGCCAAGAAACAGGAAGGTGTTTGTCGGGTCGCTTAGCATGAACTTGTTTGTCCCATCATTAACGAGTGAATAGAACCAACCATCGCTGGAGCCGATGTAGGCCGTGCCATCTGGTGCGATCGTCGCAGAAGCGTGGGTGGAATTCGTGATTTCAACGAAAGGTGGAATGGAGAACGATTCCAAGACGGTCGGAGGCTCCGGGAAGTCATTTGTTCCCTCGGTGACCAGGGCCGTGTATCCCATGCCGCGTTTGGCAAATGCTGTCCAGAGTTCAAGATGATGTTGGGCTGCATTTGTATAAAGGTTCGCCAACAGAACGAAATCTCGCGCTTGCAAGAAGGTGGGATTGGGCGGGCCGAGTTTCATGGCATCCGTTGTGAGTTCGAGCATCGACCAGTTTCCACTACTAAATCCTATCTTTTGGATCAGATTAGCGCGAGCATCCCATAAAGCGCCGGCCCAAATAAGCGCATGCGTGTGTTCTTCGTTGATACGAAAGTTGCCTGGCATATAGAGTGGACTAAGTGGAACGCTCGGATGAGGATAGTCATTCTGAACCAATTCCAAACCATTCAATGTCATCGGATTCTTAAGTAGATCAGTCGAGTAGGGATAAGCACGACCGCCGAAATAATAGTTTTGCTCGAAACTGCCGTTATGGTGATAGCTCGCGAAGCCCCCAAGCTGATAACAGCCGTGAACGTCATCTTCAGGGCTCGATAGCAATGAGAGGGCGAAAAAATCAGACCAACCTTCTGACAGTCCAAGAGTTTGAAACTCGCTAATCCCGCTACCGCCACCCACCAACCTCTGGGTGAGAAAATGTGTGTATTCATGCAGAATAATCGTCGTATCAAGGACACCATCACGGCGGCCTTCAATCCCGCCCCAAAGTGTAATCCAAAGATCTCCTGGTTGTCCGTCCAGAGGGGAATTAGATGTAATTCCTCCCCCTCGCGCTGAACCGATAGAAGTTTGAACATGCATCAAAACTGGGTCGCCGTCAGTTCCACCACGTCCCCAGTTATCATACTGGAAATTTCCCGCGGCTTCAGTAAAGCCGAGTTCATAGAGAACATCATGCATCCAGTTGCACCAGTAGAAAGCGTTTACCACCGCAACATCTCGGTTCGGTGAATTCGTCGGATGTTGATTGAAATCAACCGCAAAGCTTGGGCCTGTGAATTCCACACGCCCGTTTGTCAATACGCCCAGCGGTCGTGGTACTAAAACGTTCGCGCTGCCGTAGGCAGGGGATGCATTGGTCCAATCCAAGTACGCATCTATGTTGTTGCCAAAGGTTGTATTGGTAAGGCCAAAGATTGCAGGGTTTGTATTGACCCATCCAGCAGGCGACGCGTTCGCCGAAAGTGCAGTGAGCGTCAAGTTGACTTGTGTCGTTACTGGGGCTTGGGTTGTGCTCGGCGTTGACCAACCCGGCAACAACGGTGCGGCGCTGTCTTTGTCGAAAACTAAATAGGTGGCTTCAACTGCGTTTTTGGTCCAGCAGTGGCGAACTAAAACTTCGCCGTTCGCCGCATCCACTAGGACCTGAAAGAGCTTTCCACTGGTTCGTCCAGTCAGTACCACGCGCCAGCACATTCGGAGTGTGGTTCGATTCATTGGTAACCAAACTAGTGTAGTGTCTCTGAATTGTCTTTCGTAATTCGCGAGTGTTGTGCCAGAGCCTCCCGTGCTCGGCGAATCTTTTCCAGGATTGCTTTGCCGTCGGCGCGCCATTCATAACGCTGCGGTTTCAAGTTGCGTTGGGCCA
>DASUGI010000017.1:0-5578 GCA_036274115.1 Verrucomicrobiia bacterium | reverse complement strand
ACGCCGTGGGTTGACGTCCGTAGTGACTGCGCCAGGCACACAGAATTTTTGTTTTGCCGTCAGGGCCTACCCAATAAAAAACCGCTGGGAGCCGGGTGGTTTGGTAATCGTTGTTTCCGCCGGTTCGCCAGGGCTGGCCGTAACGAGCAAGGTATTTGAAACCTGAGTCTGCGATGGCCTGGGCGGCTGACCAGGATACGCTCGGGTTATCCACCATCAGGAAAGTTTTCAGGTCGAGCCCGAAACGATCTTTCGCTTCCCGGCGTCCCCAGTAATTCATCCGCGCCAGTTCTTCGTAATCCATCCAGTGCGTATGAACGCCGCTCGGGTCGCCCCCGAGCGGAAGGCGTCCCGTCTTTATCTCGTTTTCAACAAGGTCACGCCACGCGCTGAGCGAACGTTCCTCGATGTAGTTTCGCATGAAGAGCAGCGACTCCATGGTGTAACGGTAGGAGTTGCGTTCTTCCGGGCCGCTGTTGTGATTCAAATCGCGCGCGAGATCGATAAAATCGGCAATCTCATTCTGCTTGACGTAAATGTAACTCTCGTAGCCGAGGTCTTCGTGAGAGGAAATCGTCACATGAATCTTCCATCGCCGTTGCGGCTGCCAGCGCGCTTGATACTTCGCGAGTACGGTGTCGGAACTCGCGTCCCGAACCTCCACTTGCAAGCGCGACGCCGAGGTGATTTCCGGAATGTAAATGGAATGCTCTGAATAACCGGGTACCGCCTCAATGGCCAACGCTGGCGGTGCTTCCTTTCCCCGAATCCGCACCCGCACACTGGCCTTGACCAATTGAGCCGAGTTGTTGGTGAGGCTCAGAATTGCCACCTGCCGCCACGGAACTGAGTTCGTGATCAGCGCGGTGGGCTCGACGTTCCCGATGACGAGCATCGCTTCACTCGCGCGAGCCAGGCTCGCCCATGCCACGAGGCATAAACCAAAAAGAACTCCCATGTTACCGTGCCGACACAATCTCATGCTTCGCTTTCGTAGTGCGTTTGGTTGCCGCAGAAAGTGGCAATCTGTTTTGATTGAAGAAACACGCGCCATTTTCAGGCGCGCGCCATATAGCCGTACCATTCCACC
Organism: Verrucomicrobiia bacterium; assembly: GCA_036274115.1. Lineage (GTDB taxonomy): Bacteria > Verrucomicrobiota > Verrucomicrobiia > Limisphaerales > JADLHS01 > JADLHS01. The sequence continues at coordinate 4,488 of DASUGI010000017.1, read as the reverse complement.
GGCCGGGGAAGTAGCTTGTCCGGATCAAGGATCGCCCCGGTTCGTTCCAGTTCCGAACGCAATCGGTCGTACGGAATTTCCTTTAACGCCTTTCCGGTCTGCCTCGACACTGAGCAGGCAAGACCCGCAGCCTGCCCCATCATCATGCCTGTGCCTTGCACACGTATGGAGCCGTGTGCTTCGCGCGTGCTGGACATGCAACGACCGGTCACCAATACATTGTCGAGTTTCTTCGGCAACAAGCAACGATACGGAATTTGATACGGCGGCGGCGTGTGCTCTTTGTGCGGATGATAACCCACGTCACCGTTTCCGGGATGAATGTCCATCGGCCAGGCTCCGAGTCCGATAACATCCGGAAAGCGTCGCCCCGATACGATATCATCCGCGGTCAGGACATATTCGCCCATGATGCGGCGGGTCTCACGAACCATCACGGTCGGTCCGCTCGTGACAATGTATGAATCCTTAAACTCCGGCAGTTCCTCCCGCAGAATGTTCCAGATTTTCCAGGCATTGTTTCGGCCCGCAATTTCTGCCGCGGTGAGGTCTTTTACGTCCAGCCCGTTGCCATACAGTCGCGTGCAATTCAGGGAAACTTCACTGTCGCGAATGCGAATGACCCACGGTCCGCCAAATTGAGGAACTCTCCCTTCCTTATGCGCGCGACTCACCGCTTCCGCACAATCATTTTCCAGATCCTTCCAGGTTTTGTGCCCGTTGGACACCTGCACGCGGAAGTGCAGCGTCATGGGTTGCAGCAGTCGGGAAATCTCCCACTCCGCTCGCGCCCCGGCGCACAAATCGCCATCGCCCGTGGCATCAATGAAATAATCAGCCTTGAAACGCCAGAAGCCTGACTTGTTGTGAACAATCGCGGCCGTAACCCGTCCATCCTCGTGCTCCACATCCACGAGGCGCGTGTGGTAAAACAACTCCACCCTGGCTTCGGTCAGCATCTGGTCCGCAATCCACTTCACCGCTTCGGGATCGACGCTGATGCATTCGGGCGGATTATCCGCGCCTATCGCACCCACCTGATTCAGCCGATCCACCAATTCCGCCGCCACACCCGCGACCGCCAACTCCTTGTCATCATGGTTCGCCAGGATTCCATCCAGCGCGTGGATGGACGACGACACAGTCATGCCGCCGCAATAACCGTTCTGCTCGACCAGGCCGGTTTTCAGCCCGCATCGTGCCGCCGAAATGGCGGCGATAATTCCCGCCGACCCACCACCCACCACGAGTACATCAAATGAACTGCCGTCTTGAACCTTCATATTGTCAAACTTCAATTATGGCCGCAGCCTTCCGGCAGCCATCCCCGTTATCGTCATTGCCTCTACAATCTTTAGCTCCCTGACTAGACGCTTACGCAATGACGGGTTGAACGAGCTCCAACCTTCGTTATCACCCCATAAAACCAACAACCAACGCTGACGCTCGCTTACTTCTGCACCGACACGTCATCAATCGCCCAACCCGGGCGCACATCGAACGGATCCGACTGCAAGCGAAACTCAATGCGCACATTCTTGCCATAGGCGGCGGCGGGCATTGCGAGCGTTCGCTCAGCCCAGCCACCGGAACTTCCAGCCACGCGGAAAACTTCACCGAGAACCGCAAACGTGTCCGCATCGATGATGTTAACGATGCCACGGTGGAAATTGAGGTTGGGATAGATGTCGCGATACTCCCAGAACGTCAGGGTCACACCATTGGTGTAGCCCGTGAGGTTAATGGCCGGCGAACGCAGATAACCATCGGCTTCGGGATTGTAATTATCGGACAACCCGGTGGCATAGACATTCGTCCCGCTGTGCGCGGTATCCGGCTCACTCGTGGGGATACCCAATTCCCAGTTCTCATTCGGGCCGCCGTGAGTCCAACCGGGCCCTCCCGTTTCGAAATCATCCGCGAAAATCGGAGCCGGTGTCGTCACTTGCGCGCGGATGACGAGGTTCTCCGCGGGGAGGGGGAACGTCGCCCGCACGCGGCTATTCGTCAGCACCTCGAAGGTCACACCGGTGATTTCGGTCCATGCTCCATCGGTGACACTGGGGCGACCTTCAAGTTTGTGAGGTTGGTCCGGCCACAAGGTCCTCAGGACAATCGCCAGTTCGTTCTGGTTGGTAACGGAGATGTCCTCGATCAACAACCGGAGATAACGGAACGGCAACTCGCCCTGCGCGAGAGAATTTGTGAACATGGACTCGATCTCCGCATTCGACAATGCGCGGTCGTAAATGGTGACTTCGTCAATCAAGCCCCCGAATTGTTGCATGCCGGTGGTGGCACGACGGCCCATGACGATATTGGTGAAGCCCGTACTCGTGGCCGCCTGAGCCGCCTTCTCGACGCCATTGACGAACAGCTTCAGTTGTTGCGCGGCAACATCGTAAGTCATCGCAATGTGATTCCACTCGTCGTCGATTGGCTCCGGAGACACGGCAATAGATTGCATGACACCGCTGTTCCACAGAATGCGCGGGTGACGTTGCGTCGTGGGGGTGTTGTCGAAACCGAAATTGTGCCCATTGGCAGCGCCGGGGAAGGTGGCCGAAAGAACCGTGGCGGCACCAATCGGCTGGAGCAACTTGACCCACGCAGCCCACGTCGTGTTGGTTAGAAGCGGCAGGCCGTGGGCTTCGCCGTATTGATTGAAATTTGGTGGGAACAGTTGCAACCCGTTAACGATGAAACCTTCGGACTGCTGCGAACCATCGAAAGGAAAACCGAAGAGCGCACCGTGATGTTGATTTCCCGAATAATCCCACGCGGCGTAGTTGGTGGTTTCGTCCATGTTCCAATAGAGCACCAGCCCGGAAGGGATAATCCAGGAGGGTAGTGAGGGCGGAATATTGGTCAGCGGCCGGATGGCGAGCATGGCTGGAGGCGTGCTGGTGATCGTCCCGGCTGAATTTGAGACGACGACCTGGAACGCACCGGCGTTGGTCGATTGCGCATTGGCGATGGAATAAGACGTGTCGGTGGCGCCCGCGATGGGAACACCGTCACGCAACCACTGATAGGTCGGCGGCGGAGTACCGGATGCCTGAACATTGAATTGGGCCGTTTCGCCTTGCCAGACGACGAGAGATTTCGGCGGACTGATGACCTGGGGCGGTCCCGCGGGAACACCAGCCAGGGCGGCGATTTCGATGGGCGTCAACGCGCGGTTGTAGACAAAGATTTCGTCCAAATCATCGCGCCACGCAAACTGTTGGTTGCCACGGCGGCCCACGTGGATGGTATTGAAGGTTCTTCCCCCTGCAGTAGTGCTGTTGGCTTTCGCGGCACCGTTCACGAATAGCGTGAGGTTCGAGTTGGCGGCGTTCCAGGTCACCGCCAGGTGCGTCCATTCGCTGGTGATAGGCTCGGGCGATGCAATCGTCGTCGAAGGTGTCGCGCCATTATTCCAAAGCAAACGCGGGAAGCGACCGGTGGTGTCAAAGCCGAGGTTGTGGCCGGCGCCGGCGCCCGTAGGACCACTCATGACATTCGCGAAGCCATTGGTGTCATTGAGGTTCATGCGAACCCACACCGCCCAGGTTGTCGACGTTGAAGTGCCAATGTTGGGACTCACAATCGCCATGGCGGATGCGACGTTGCCGGTGACGCCCGGATTGAAATGAACCCCCGTATTGGTATACCCCGTGATCCATTGGGAATCATCGCCGGGGAAACCGACAAACGTACCGTGGTTACCATTGCCGGACGAATCATTGGCAACCAGGCCCGTGCCTTCATCCAATCGCCAATAGAACACAAGGCCATTTGTGGGATAATCAACCGCCGCGGCAGGAAACGTCAGGGCGATGAAGAGCGCGGCGATAACACGAACGGCCACCGTGATGAGGAAGGGGTTAGGGGTTGGGGTATTCATAAATCACAATCGAACGCACAATGAAGGTTGGGATTCTCAACGGTCTTCGCCGAAAAAGATTTCCAGCGAGCTTCCAATCAGCATTTTTGGATAAACGGAAAAGGTCTGGCCACGAATCCATACCACATGGCCGTCGAGAAATCCGTGATTGCCACCCAACGGTTCGAGCGCGTTGGGCTTGGGATGATTCACCGCACGCGTGCCACTCGGAAATCCCGCTTCCGGTTTTCCCCACGTGCCACTCAGCTTGCGATTGATATCCGTCCAGAGAACCTCGTAACTCGGGCGGTCGGTTAACTTGGCGGCGAAGGCCGGCGATCTTGTGACCCCGCGCAAGGTCATTCCCGGCGTGTTCGTTTCGTACGCGCCGCCGCCGAAATAGAAATATCCGATGACGGAGTTCGCCGGCATATCATACTCACTGCCGGTACCATTCCACAGCTGGTCGAGATTCCACGAGGGGTTTGAGGGACAGAAGAATTGGTCGCGCAGCACGCGATAATCTTTCACCATAGGAATCCGGAATTCCGGCGAGATCCAGTGCGGCTGCTGAACGCTCCCCGCGTGCGGCAGCTTATCGTAATTGTCATTGGCGTACA
>DASUGI010000016.1:0-10104 GCA_036274115.1 Verrucomicrobiia bacterium | reverse complement strand
TCTCAACCTGCTGAGGAATAACCGGAGTCAACGCCAGCACGCAACGGAATCGCGCCGTCCGCTTTTCTGATGGCACGTCCTTCAGCAGGCGTAGGAGTTTTGCGTTGTTCTCGGCATCGGTGGAGTTTCCATGCTGACCGGAATCCATGGCCGCGAAGCGCGCCGAATAAACACCTGGCTTCCCATCAAGAGCGTCCACCTCCAAACCCGAGTCGTCGGCGAGCACGAAGACCATTGAAGGTTGAGGGCTGAAGGCTGAAAGTTCTGCGCCTCCCAGCCAACGGGCAAGTTCGGTGGCCTTCTTCATCGCGTTGGCGGTGAAGGTACCGGCGTCCTCGATGACATTCGGGGCAGCGGGAAAGTCTTTCAGCGTCAAATACTGAAACCCGTCACCGAGGATGGCACGAATTTCCGCAACCTTATGGGCATTGCGCGTCGCAATCAGCAGCGTCGTCATAGCAACTGATTGAAGCGAATTCAGGCAACTGATTCAACTGCGGAGCGCCCACCGGCGTGACTGAAAGGGACCCGCGCAAAACTCACTTTTGCCGGATTCGTCGACCGACAGAGAAAAGCGCTGCCAGCCCCGTAACCGTCAACGCGACGCCACCCGGCTCAGGGACGGCGTTGATGATCAAGGTTGGGCGGTTTGCCACGGTTCCCGTCGCGCGGGAACTGAAAAGATAACTCACGCTGTCGTCAGCGGCATACAGGCGAAGGCTAAGATCGCCGCCGGCCAAAAGGTGAGTGATCAACGTGGGGGATAGCGTCAAGTCGTAGCTGTCGTCACCACTGCTCGCGCCGCCGAAGCTAAAGGTTCCCAATGGCTCGTCGGTCGTGTTGTTGATATAGGCGCTCTGGAGGCTGTTAAAAGTAATGCCGTCGCTCGTTGGGGCACTGGCACGGCCCGTCCCTTCCATCCAGGAATTATTCTGCAGCAACGAAATATTAAACTGCCCCGGCCCGATTTCGTTATAAATGACATCGCCATGAGAGGAAGCGGTCAGTTGCAGTGTGACCGATTGCACTGACCAAAGCCCCACGCCGAATTGTGCATCGAAGGCGTTACGCACATTCGACAGCCCGAACTTAATTACCGTTTGGAATTCGCCCAATGGGAGATTGGGGGCGGCCAGTCCCAGAGCGCCTCCACCTCCATAGTTATTGGCGCTGAGTTCGCCCGAGGGTCCGGTCGCAACGTAGGCGTCCGCAATGGGAGTCGTGCTGAAAGTTGCCGCCTTACCGACACCGAAGGCGACCGCAAAGCAGACCGCCCAGGAAAATAGCAAAGCCTTCACACGAGACGTCATAATTCACACAACACGATTCAACAAGTAAGGAAGATCACGGATTCGGCAGTCGCCCAACCCTGAAATAGCGGGCGTCGTCAGGCGGCAAAGGCGAGGTATAATGAACCGGATTGCCCACCGCAACATTTGTTGCCACGGACAGCCAGTCAATCAGGTTTGAGGAGTTTTGAACGAAGTAACGGAGTCCGGGATTTGCGGTGTAATTGAAGGAAAATACGTTATTGGTGATTTGCGGGGCGGTGAGCGCGACGTCGACCGGAGAGACGACTGAGATGTTCACAACGGGTGAGGTCGTGGAAGTTCCGGCGGCGATAGCGACGGCGGTAAGCGCGTAAGCCCCGGCCGCCAGACCGTTGTTCGTGACACCGAAGGGAGGGGTCGAATCAGAGCCAAAGGAAACACCGTTTGCGAGGAATAGTACGTTGGTCACCGATCCACTACTCACTGCGGCGGACGCTTGAATTTGAACGTTGGCCGGCTCGGCAAAAACGGCTCCGTTAACCGGGTTCGTGATGCTCACGGTTGGTGCCACCGGCGGCGCCGTAGAACGAATGTAGGCGAAGCGCCCGCCCCCGTGAGGCCACGCGGTAAACTTGACCGGGATGTAAATGTCCAGGTTGGTAACCCACATCACCATTTGTTTATTTCCCAGTAGTGTGATGTCGAAAGATCCCGGGTTGACCGTGCGGTAGGAATCAAAAGATTGGTAGCTCAGGTTGGTTACATCTGCCAGGGACGAGATGACGATGTTTGTTCCCGAGCGCATGGCGAACGCCCAAAGGGTATTCGAGGGAGAGCCCGCAACGGCGGCCGTCTGTCCAGCAGCAGTGTTAAAGAGCCATTTGGTGTTATTTCGCGTCAGCTGAACAAAATTCGTAATTATCGTATCCCGGGAAGTCGAGTTTGCGACGGTCTGGCTGAAGGTGATGCTGGATCCCGTCCACAAGAGCGGGTCCGCTTTTGCCATTGGCCCGGTGCGCGCCAGGATCACGCCGGAAAGGAGAACTCCAAACCACATCGGGTTAAGCCGCCTGAACCTGATTCTCGCATTCATTGTGGAGGAATGATGATTGAACAGGGAATAAGTTCCAGAATTTTGGTTGTCGTGACGTTCTCGGTCCGTTAAAGCTGGCACGACGTCCGTAAGATTCCCGCTCCAGGTTGCATCAATTCTGACGAGCCTGGCTAATCCTCGCTGAGGAAAGGATTAACGGGAACCACTGCGAGATTGATGTGTCATAACCTCAAATGCCGATTCTCAGAAGGTGCGTCTCATGCGCGTGTTAAAGGTGATGAACCGGCATTCTCTTGCCGCGTTGGCGCTGGCGTCCAGCGTTGGCCTTTGCAGCCTGTTGCTAAACTCCTGCTCCACGGTAAATCGGACGGTAGTTGCGCCGCTTCAGATTGAAGGCGCAAACTATGCCGGCAACCAGGCCTGTCTGGACTGTCACGCGAACATCACCCGAATTTTCCCCGCCAGCCCGCATGCGAAGTTGCATGTGGAAAACGCCCCGATGGCTGGCCAGAGTGGTTGTGAATCCTGTCACGGCCCCGGCAGTAAACACATTGCGATGGCCGGTCGCGGTGGGCTCGAAAAGTTCATCATCAATCCCGGCAAAAATCCTGAGGGCTGCTTTCAATGCCATCAGGAAATTCGCGCTGCGTTTCAGTTTCCGCAACACCACCCGGTCATGGAAGGGAAAATGAATTGTGTGCAATGCCACGATCCTCACGGCATGGACATCCTGAAACCCGCGGGTGGATTAGCCATGGCCCGGCTCAATGAAAATTGTGCGCAGTGTCATCGGGAACAAGCTCTGCCTTTCATTTTTCAGCATGCGGCACTGCGCGAAGGTTGCACGAGTTGCCATAATCCTCATGGCTCGGTCAACGCGAAGCTGCTGACCACTCGCGACTCCAACCTCTGTTTGCGTTGTCACGCACAAGTGCAAAATCCAGCCGCGCCCGGGCGTCTTTTTATTGGGAACAAGGATCACACTACCTTCACGCGTTACGGCACCTGCTGGACCGCCGGATGCCACACGGCAATTCACGGTTCCAACACGCAGCCCTACTTCTTCTATTGAAAAGGCGCCGTGACAACTTGGCGACGCAAGCAGACGCGGTTCTGCCCCGGCCCGGGTTTTCTGTGAAGGCGTTCACAGGTTGGAAAGTCGCCATGTGCCTTGTAGCTGTTGCCTTTGGCAACTCACTTTTCGCCGCAGCCGTGGATGAATCCCGGTTGCCTCCTCCTGCGACCGTGACTGTGGACTTTAACCGCGACATCAAGCCGATCCTCGACGAATCCTGCCTGCGGTGCCACGGCCCGGAGAAACCGAAAGGCGGATTTCGCGTGGACACCCGTGAGTTGGCGCTCAAGGGAGGAGACAACGGTGTTGCGATTATTCCCGGAGAAAGCGCACAGAGTCCGTTCATCCATTACGTGGCTCATTTGGTTGAAGACATGGAAATGCCGCCGGTTGGCAAGGGCGACCAACTCACGACGGCGCAGGTGGCACTCCTGCGGGCCTGGATTGATCAAGGTGTCGTTTGGGAGGTGTCCCCGTCCACAAATCAAGTCGCTTTCACGATGGCTCCCACGCTGGGCTGGACCACCGTCAAAGGCGACGAACATAAATTTCGTGAACTTAACTGGCAGAAAGAAGGATTCAACGGCGGCGCGGAGTTCTTCGAGTTCTATCATCAACCCGCCCCGCATAGCAAGTTCCTGCTCAATGGCCACGCACTGGTTGACGACTACAAGATCGCTCTGACGATGGACAAAACCGGTTTCGGCTTCGTCCACACCGGTTGGGATCAATATCGGAAGTATTATGACGTCTATGGGGGCTACAATACGATTCTGACTCCTGCTGCGCCTCCGCCACTGCCGGGAGATTTGCATTTGGACATCGGGAGTGCCTGGATTGATTTTGGTCTCACGTTGCCCAAATGGCCGCGCCTGGTGCTGGGCTACGAATATGATTACACCCGGGGTAACAAATCCATGACGAGTTGGGGGGCCTACCCTTTCAATCCGAACGACCCCAGCATTATTCCGGAACGCAACATCGCTCCGACCAGCAAAAACATTGATGAAGGAGCGCATCTCATCAAATTCGACTTCGATGCGGCGATCCATGGCGTGGCGATTGAAGACCGCTTCCGGGGACAGTTTTACCAGCTTAACACGCACTACACAAACCTGGCGGCCCGCGGCCCGGTGGCCCAGAATGCAAGCCAGAAGACCAGTTATTTTCAAGGTGCCAACTCGATCCGGTTGGAGAAGAAATTCTATAATTGGTTGCTTGGGTCGGCGGGCTATCTCTACAGCCAGTTAAATGCTGACGGCAATTTTACCAACACGGCCACCTATGCCGGCGCACCCTACACCGGAACCCTGCCGCAGTACACGCTGGAGCGGGAGTCGCACGTATTCAACGTCAACAGCCTTGTCGAACCATTCGGCGGGCTGACTTTTTCCGCAGGGGTTCAAAGCGAGTGGACGCGCGAAACCGGGTTCGGCAACGGTGATTTGCATCGTCTCCCGTTCACTTATGCAGCGCCTCCGCTGTACTTGGTTACCACGCCCACCGCACTCAACTCAGATCACGATGAGAATTCGATTTCGGAGCTTTTTGCCGTTCGCTACAACCAGATTCCATTCACCCTGCTCTTTGCCGAAGGCCGGCTGCAACAACAAAAAATCGGTCAGTCCGATAGCGACATCCAATCCACTGACGCGTATCTGGACAACATTGATTTCACCGGTAATCGCACGGATCTCCGCGCCGGGTTCACCACTTCACCGTGGCGAACCGTTTCCTTCACCGCCCATTATCGGTGGTACGACAACGACAGCCAATATCGTAACAACCAACCTCCGCAACCTCCCGGAACCTATCCCGGCTTCATCCGCAGTCTGGACATACAGACCGATGAGGTCGAAGCCAAGCTCGTCTTGCGACCGATCCACTGGTTCAAAACCACTTTGTCATATCAATATCTGACCACCGACTCCCGGACTGACGTCAACCCTGCATCCGGCGGGCCCGTGAACACGGACTCGCCGGGAGGCAGTATTCTCGCGGGAGAATCGGACTCGCAGACTTACTCGATCGCTCTCACCTTTACCCCGCGACCACGATTTTTCCTTGATATGGCTTTCGCTTATCAGCCCTCTTCCACAACCACCGCCGTCAATGGTGCACCTGCAATCGTGCCTTACCAGGGCGATATCTATTCCGTGACCGCCAGTGGGACTTATGTGCTCAACGCGGCGACGGATTTGTTCGGAAGCTATACCTTTTCGACCGCTGATTTTGCGCAGAATAACTACGCCGCGGGCCAACCGGTCGGAATCCAATACGAACAACACGCGGTGCAGATTGGTCTGGCGCGTCGGTTGGGAAAAAACGTAAGCGCCCAACTACGTTACGGATTTTACAAATATGATGAGCCCAGCAGTGGCGGGGCGGACAACTACATTGCGCAGTCCGTCTTTGGTGTGATCAGTCTCAAGTTACCTTAAGCGGCCTCCGGCTGGGATCAACGCACTGGCTTGGACCAGGCACAAATTCGCCACAGACTAACCGCAATCTTGCGGACGCCGCGCCGGCACAACCGGCGTGCTGACCGCCCGGTCCCGGAGCGAGAGCGGCAACGATGAAGTCTCCCAACCCGAACTGAGGTGATTGGCATGGATTCCTTCACGTAGCATGAGACGCCTCAACTTGTGAAAAGTTCCCGCGGCACTGGATTTTTTCTCGAATGTCTGCGCCCGCGGAGACAAATTAGCGGCAAGCACCGCATGGCGGGAACAATTCGGTTCGCAGCCGCTCTTATCGGTGATGACGCGCTATGGCATCGGCTTGGGATTTTGAAGGCCTGGTGGCTCGTTTCTACGAGCCACTCTACCAGTTTGCCTTCAGTTTGACGCGATCCGAGGCGGATGCGTGCGACCTGACACAACAGACATTTTACGTATGGGCCACCAAGGGCCATCAACTGCGCGACTCCGATAAAGTGAAGACCTGGTTGTTCACCACCCTGCACCGTCAATTCCTCGAATCACGGCGGCGCCACAACCGCTTTCCCCACCAGGACCTGGAGACTTCGGAGTTCGAATTGCCCATCGTCGAACCACACGCCTTCAGCCAACTCGATACCGCCAAGGTACTGGCGTCGTTGGATCGCGTGGATGAGAGTTTTCAAGCGCCCGTCGCCCTTTTTTATTTGCAGGACTATTCCTACAAACAGATCGCCGACATTCTCAACCTCCCACTCGGCACGGTGAAATCCAGAATCTCCAGGGGCATCGGCCAATTACAAAGGCTGCTGGCCAAGGACCTGCCGCACCGCAACAACAAGACGCAACCGTGACCACACAAGAAGCCAAAACAGTTTTGCTGGCGTACCGGCCCTGGGCCGATGACGCTCCGGACCGCGAGACCGCTGAGGCTATTGCGCTGTGCCAACAGGATGCTCAACTGAAAGAGTGGTTTGAAAAGCATTGCACCACGCAAACCACGCTGCGCGACAAATTCCGCGGGATCACGACTCCCGATGGCCTGCAACAACAAATCCTTTCCGAATACCAGTCATACACCGCACCCACCTGGAAGCGACGTCCGGCCCTGGTCGCAACGGTTGCAGCGGCCGTACTATTGATCGCGGTCACTTCACTCTGGTTCAGCCTCCGCCCCCCCACCCAGAACACGGGCCTCGCCGCCTATCGCAATCGCATGGTGCGGGAAGTGGTAAAGAGCTATAAAATGGATTTGGAAACAAACGATGCCGCCGAGATTCGCACCTACCTGGCACAGCACCAATCACCCGCCAATTATGTTTTGCCGCAAAAACTGGAGCGAACCCCGACCGTTGGCTGTGGCGCGCTGAGTTGGCAGGGCCAGCCGGTTTCCATGGTGTGCTTTCGAACTGAAAAGCCTCTGCCCCCCGGGGCCAAAAGCGACCTGTTCCTCTTTGTGATGGACGACCAGGATTTGTTGAACGTACCGGAAACCGATCGTCCCGTATTTGCCAATGTGAGCACCATGGCCACGGCAACGTGGAAAGCGGATGGGAAAGTATATTTGTTGGCCGCACCCGACTCCGCTGAACTCAAGCAACGGCTCTAGCAGGACTCATTGTTCCGATTGTTTCACCGGCTTGATGCTCGTGTGCCGCATCACCCAGTCCAGATCCGCCCCCTCCGTCGCGCTGACCGCCACGGGGAACGCAACCGCATCGGGCCATTGAGGTTGTTTCGTCGAGGCGTCCATCCAGCGTCGCAACTGGGCGTGACCATCGGCGAACGCAAACGGAGCGGCACCATTGTGGTCCGAAGAAGGCAAATCAATCCAGTGATTCGCGTAAAACTTGTTGAGGAAGTAGCCATCGTTAATGCTGTCGGGATGCTCCTCGACAAAGACGAAAATATCTGAAGGAAGTGGAATGTCGGTGAGCCGGAAAAACTGGACGTATTTGGGATTGTTCTCGTTGTAGCCTCCCATGCTGAGCTCACCTGCGTCTCCAATCATCGCGTTCATCGAATAACTTCGCACGCGATGCGTCCACCCCGCTTCGCGTTGTTTCTGACTGAGGATGCGATCCGCCGGACACCGATAAATCGAGGTTACCTTGCCGGCGTATGAACCCAGACTGGCTTCGGTGAGAGTGGCCGTGTTCGTGTTATCGGAATCCAGCTCCCACGTGAGATTGTTGTTCACCCAGTTCTGATCCGTCTTGCGCGCCGGATCCTTTCCACCAGCCGGTCCTCCCAGATTATAGGCCAGGCGGCCATTGTGATCGTCGGAGTAAAGAATCCAGGCCAGCAGCAATTGTCGCGTGTTGTTGACGGATTGGTATCCCTGGGCCCGGGCACGCACCCGATTCAAGGTAGGAAGCAATAACGCCGCAAGTGCGGCAATTAAAGCAATCACGACCAGCAGTTCAGTCAATGTGAACCCGCGCCTTGCTCTGCTCTCAGAGCGACTGATTCTGAATGGCCCCGCCGGACACATATCTCCGCGACATGTTTTCACTGAGCTACCCGGAAATTTTTATCACGCCAGCCCCTGATGTCAAACACGACATTTTGTGGAAAATCCCCTGCATTTACGTCGTGGTTGCCGCTATTTAGAAAAAGAAGCTGTGGACCTCAAGCCTAAAAGCGCCACGAAATGCCACCATGTAACCGGTAGTCCGGAACGCTTTGGTAACCATTATTATCGATGCTCAAGGGAAACTCGGCGCCGACATTCGCGCTTAGCCTGCCGCCCCAGGTGAAGTTGACCACTGGCCCTAAATACCACGCTGTCAGGCCAGTGGCCGTCGAAGTCACCCCCAGCACCTCGTCTTCGGCCATGTTGTCATAGAGGGCAAAGGCTTGCAGGCTCAACGTGTAAGCCTTGTCGAGCAGAACGAAGATCCCCGGTCCCCCGGAAACCATGAGTTCGTTGCCATACTTGAAGCCCGACCGGCCTTCGCTCCGCAGGTAGTATTGGATTTGTACATTGAGAAAACAGCGGTTCCAGTTTCCGTTCATAGTCAGTCCAAAAATGCCGTCGTACGAACCCGAACCAGGCGAAATATTGTGTTGGTGCACGCTGCTGATGGAGTGACTGAGAGGATCGTGTGGTGTCCCGGGCGGCAGGAGTGCCGTAAAAATCTCCGTTTGCTCAACTTCATCATCCAGCCGCTCGTCGTTGCCGGTCGGAAATTTCACCCCGCCCAATACATTCACCACAATCCCGTACTCCATTTCCATCTTCTGAAAAACCGCGAGTCGCCCGATCAACGACATATCGCCCAAACCGGTTTCCGTACCTTGCTCGGTAAAGACTACGGGAGGCGCGGTCAAAGAATATCGCAGGTCCGTTCGTTTAAACTGCTGAACCACCAACGGCACATTCAGGCTCACACCGAATCGCGAGGACACATTGTAACCCAACACGAAATGTGTGATCGAACTGTCCAGCCAGTCTGGATTCGCTGGATGAACCTCCTCGCCATTGAACTGGCTGGTCCGATACGGGATGTATTGTTCAGCCACAGTCAATCCAAAACCAGCGCCGGTTTCGCCGCGCGCGTCTGCCGCGCGATAAACGGCGCACAAATCACACGCCTCCACCGTTACACTCACCAAAACCAACACAGACAAGATGAACTTCATGATTTCTTTAAGGCAGCACTCGCAAACGATAGAACCGTTGAGGTCGAAGCGGTGTATCCAGGACAACGTAGTGACTCGGGAACGGGATGTTCGGCGCGACGAACAGATTGGTCCAGGTTCCGCCCGGCACGCCATTCGTCAGGGTTTCCGTATATTGGAGCTGATAAGTGCGATTCGCCTCAGTGTCGAAGTGGATCAACACGCCGTTATTTTGAAACAACTCGATGAGATCGATTTTCGGGGCGGCAGAAAACGCGGAGGGCGAAAGCAAAAATCCCAAAGCGGCGAAAGCGCTCAGATGGTCGCGCAGGCGGTACGGCATTACCTCGTTAACAAAAAGGGCGCAAAGCCGAACTCCGACTTTGCGCCCGGTAAAGCTTTGCCGATTCAGAGCTGAGAACGACCGCACCGCCGCCGAACCGCTACTGCAAGTGCTCCCAGTGCGAATAGCGCAAGGCTTGAAGGTTCCGGAACCAAAGTGGCCCAGGCGCGGATTTCTCCTCCGGGGAAAGTGGACGAGTGAATGTTCCAGTAAGAACGGCCTTCATTCAAGGCCGTGATAAAAGCAGCCTCAGCGTTGGCTACATTGCCTCCGTGAGTGGTATTGAGAAAGGTCGTGTT
>DASUGI010000015.1:0-11330 GCA_036274115.1 Verrucomicrobiia bacterium | reverse complement strand
GCTGAAGTCACCAGTGACGTGGCCGAGCCAAAATCAACCGCGCCCGGCCCTTCAAACTTCGTCCACAACGCTTGCAGCGTTGAGCCCGCCGGAAGTCCGTCATCCTCGGCCTGACCGTAGAGCATTGCCATGCCCGGCAGACCGGTCACAAACAAATCCGGCCCGGCGTGCACCAGGGGAGCAGCATTGGAATCGTTCGGGCACTTGCCCGCGTTTCCGGCCGCGAAAATCTCATAAACTTCCTGCGCACCCAGGGGCCGGCGATACAGGCTGATTTCATCAAGTTCACCCACGAATACGCCCGGCGACCCGGGCGCTTGACCGAGATAAAAGTCAGTGGCGGTGCTCAGGAAATTCGTACTAACGGTGCCGCTTGCCATCAGGACTCCATTGGCGTAGATCCGCGCCTGGCTCAACGGGCGATCGTATGTGAGCGCTATGTGCGTCCAGACCAGCGCATTGGTATTCGGCCAGATCGATGAAGTCGTCACAAACGGAATGCCACTCGCAGCGAGATGAAAGCGCAAGGCGTCCCCGCTAGTGGCAAGCGAAACCCGCTCCACGCGCACGCCTGCCGCCCAACCCAGGATGCCGCCGTTCGAAAGCGTTTCCGGTTTGGCCCAGAACTCAATCGTGAATCCGGCCGCGCTTTGCCCGAGATTCAAATTCGTGTGCGCCGCCGCGCGAGCAAAGTCCGTCGCAGCGTTGAACTGAAACGCAGGGCCGACTTTTCCAGAGGAGTATCCGGTGGTTTCGGAGAGGATGACGTCCCGTTTTCCGATGCGTTCGGTGGCCGTCCAGTTCCCGGGCCACCACGCGACCAGGTCCGGTGTTGCCTCGATCGAACATAACACTCCAACGCGCGCCTCCATGAGGTCGCTGGCCGATTCCATCGTATCATCGGCCTTGAGTTGCAGAACGTAGAGTCCGGGCGCGTCGAAACTCGCCGTCGTAACTGCCGAAGTAGAACTGCCAAAGGTCACGTTCCCGACTGCTCCCAACGCGCTCCACGAGACAACGGGTTGGTTCGTTGGAACGCTGTCATCCAGGACAACGCCATCGAGCATGATCGATTGAGCAATTTCTCCGACCGTCCGGTCCGGTCCGGCACTCACGAACGGCGGCTGGTTTACGACAATGGGCGGCACCGTGATGACGAATGTTTGATTCCTCCCGACGCCCTCCGCGTCAGTCGCGCGCACGATGACCGTCACGCTGCCGACATCGTTGGTATTGGGATGCCACTGAATCACCCCGTTTGTCGGGTTGATGGACATGTGCGGCGGCGCTTGAACCAGGGAGTACCAAACGTCGCCGCCTTCCGGGTCAAGGGCGTCAACGTCGTAGGCGTAAGCGTGAGTGAAAAGGCGACTGTGAGTGAACCCGGTGTAGCGCACCGCTTCCTGCGAATGATTGTAGAATCCAAACCTTCCGCTCGTGTAAGTGCTGTCGTCGAGGGTGATGTTGGCAAGCAACGTGTCGCCTTGATAAATCAAAATGGTGAAATGTCCGGGCCGAAAGTCCAGGGTGAACTGGTAACTGGCGAAATCCTGCCAGGGAACGGTGTTGTGATAAATGGTGCGCACGCGGTTTGTGTCCGAAGGGAACGTGGGCCAAAGGTCGTCGGCCCCGAGGCTGGTGCTGGCGTTCATCACTTTCACGCTCATGCCGACTTCGGCGAAACCGAAGGAGGTTTGACTGGCTTGTTTCCAGTCGAACAAATAAAAGTGCTGCGGATCCTGATAGCCGAAGACAAAACCCACGAAGTCGTCGTCCGCAGCCGTTTGCACCGTCCACGTGCCGTGAACCCGCTCATTGGACAGATCGACGTCGCTCACGAAGATTGCCGGGTCAGAATTGATGTTTTGAAGCACCACCTGGTTGCTTTGCGTCGCGACCCAGACGGCATCGGGTTGCGCCAAGATCTCGTATTGCACCGGCGTCCAGGCGCTAAAATCAAACTCACCGACCGTCGAGAGCAAGGGCACCGGGGTGGCGGACGTCACCGGCGTGGAGACAAACACCGGCGCATCGTTAACCGCGCTCACAGTGAGACTCACTGAATTCGTTCGTCCAAGCGGCCCACCCTCACCGGTGTTCCCCAGGTCGTTGACGATCACCACCAGCGTGTCCTCGCCCGAATAATTCGTGGCGGCGAGATATGAGAGCGACCCCAGAGCGGAATTGAGTTCCGACAACAATCCGCGGACTACGAAGGCCGTTGTGCCGTTGTCGCCTTGAATCCAATCCAGGCCGGCGACGGAGTTGAACTTGAGCACGCCGTTGGAAACGGACAGGGATAATTCAAGCGGTTCACTGTCGGAGTCCACATCAAAGACCGAAATGACGCGATCCGGGCTGAAAAGCAGTTCCGTGTTCTCCTCCATCGTCTGAGCCGGAGGCACCGACAGTTGCGGCGCATCATTCACGGGGCTGACGTTGATCAGGAAAACGCCTGGCGAAGAATCTTCATGCCCGTCGTTGGCCACAAACGTAAAGCTGTCAATCCCCACAAAGTCAGCCGCCGGCACATAAATCAGATCAGGGGCCGTGCCGATGAGCGTGCCGTGTTGGGGTGCATCGCTGATTTGAAAGCTCAGCCCCTCCCCTTCCGCGTCCGTCCCCACCAACACAATTGCCGCGGGCGTGTCTTCCGCAGTGGAAACAAAACCAGGGCTCGCAACGGGGGCGTCACTGACCGCACCGATCGTGATACTCACCACTCCAATCTCCGAATCGATCACGCCATCGTTGGCGACAAAGGTAATTTGATCTTCACCGAAATAATCCAGTGCCGGTGTGTAGACAAGGTTGGGAGCGTCGCCGCTCACGGAGCCGTGCGCCGGACCGCTGACAATGCGAAAGGTCAATGGGTCGCCTTCCACATCGTTGCCCGTAAATTCAATAGCAACAGGCGTGTCTTCGTCCGTGGCCGGAGATTGATTCTCCGCCACGGGCGCGTCGTTGACGGGCACGACGCTCAGCATCACCAACGCCGGGAGCGAGTTTGTTTGACCATCGCTGGCTTCATACGCAAACGCGTCCGCGCCGCTGAAATTGGTGGCGGGCGTGTAAACGAGATCCGGCAAACTGCCACTCAACGTGCCGTTCGTCGGCGGGACGGTGACGGTGAACGTGAGGACGTCGTCGTCCGCATCGGTGCCCGTCAAGGTAATCGGAATGGCGACGTCTTCGTCCACCGCGGCAACTTTGGCCTCAGCCACGGGAACATCATTCTGCGGCATGACAATGACTGTAATCGCCACGGGCGCCGAAGTGGAGAACTGGTCCGCAGCAACAAACGTGAACGTGTTCGTGCCATGGAAGTCGGCAGCGGGACTGAACACCAGTTCGGGCGCAATGCCAATGAGGGTGCCATCAGCCGGACCTTCCACCACCCGATAACTCAAGGCGTCGCCATCGGCATCCGTCGCCACGAGGACCACATTGGTCGCCATGTCTTCGTATGTTGCAACGACGGTAACCAGCGCCTCTGGCGGGTCGTTCAGCGGCCGGACGGTGAGCGTGACGCTGGCCGGAAGGGAGTCCGAGTCCGCATCGCTCGCTTTGAAAGTGAACGCGTCTTCCCCATGGTAATTCGTGTGGGGCGAATAATTGAGGTCCGGCGGCGTGCCGGTCAACGTGCCGTGCGCGGGCTGGGTCAAGAGGGTGAATTGCAGCGGATCACCTTCCGCATCCACGGCAGTGAGTGTCACGCTCACGGGCAAATCTTCATCCGTGGTGATGGTCTGATCCGCCGCCACGGGGGCGTCTCCCACCGGATGAACGGTAATGGAAACGGTTGCCACTGCAGACGTCGCTCCGTCATCGATGGCCAGGTACGTAAAGCTGTCCGGCCCGCTGTAATTGAGGCTCGGCGTGTAAGTGAGATGGGGCGCGACGCCGCTCAGGTCGCCATGCTCCGGCGACGTCACGACTGCAAAGGTCAACGGACTGCCTTCGACATCGCTCCCGCGGAGAACCAGATTCAACGGAGTGTCTTCGGGCGTGCCAGCCGTCTGAGCTTGTGCTACGGGCGCGTCGTTGACCGGTGTGACGGTGATGGAAATCGTCGCCGTCGCAGAATCGGATTGCCCATCGTTGACCTTGAAAGTAAAGCTGTCAGTGCCGTCGAAATTGGCCGTCGGTGTGTAAACCAGATTGGGTGCGTCGCCGGTGATAATCCCATGACCAGGCTCATTCAGGATGAGATAAGTCAGCGCCGCGCCTTCCGCGTCATTACCCGTCAGTGTGATGTTCAAGCTGCCGTCCTCGGGAACGGAAAGAGACTGTGAGTTGGCGGTGGGGGGCTGATTGGCGGTGGCCGTTGCGCGCACGATCCCGCCACTATTCACGGTCAGGCGGTCGCAATATGCCAAGCCCATCAGCAGGCTGTTGCCATTAACCACGATCGTGCCCGCCGGCGTCGTCACGTTGGCGTAAACCGAGCACCCGCCATGGAGCGTGAGTCCGCCGGACGCAATTTGCAGTTGCAGGTGCGACGGAGAGTTCGTGTTACCAAGAACGCCGTTGGCCGCAAATCCATTCGCCACGGTGAGAATCACCGGACCGACCACCTCGAGACGACTCTGGCCGTTGAGCACCAGGTTCTGCAAATTGTAGATTGCGGGACCCGGCGATCCCTCGACGCCCAGCGTGAATCCGCTCCCGCCCTGGGCAATGAAATCTCCATACGTGCCGGGCGGAATGGCGTATTGGCCAACGCCGCCCTTGAGGGCGAGATCGCGAAGCGTGGCCGGATCGCCAATGGATTCGCCGGCGCTGTTGATTTCCACACGCCGCGTGCCGGTGGGCGGCGGCGGCGCGGACACGGTGGGTAACGACACTAATGGCGCAAAAATCCAAACATGGCGCAGCGAACAACTCCCGTTCAGTGTGACCTGATAATTCGTGGGCCCAGTGCCGCTGCTGCCGGACAACGTGCCGGCGAAGTTGGGTTTGCCATTCAATTTCAGCGCAGGATTTCCGGGCACGAGCAGGTCGCCGGTGATGGTGAAGCCGCCACTGAAGGTGACGTTCTCCGCCAGGAGTTGTTGCACCGAACCTTCCACCAGGCCGCTGCCGTTGAAATTGGGCGCGTGCCGGACGACAACCGCAAGATTCGTCGGTTGCGAAAAAGCATTCAGGACAACCAGGCTGAAAGCCGCAACGACGGCGAAGGTCCCGATCGCGCCATGGCGCTGAAGGCTGCAGCGGCGGACCGGATAATCCCGCGAATGGACCAGTGACTTCAAAATGCGGCTGATGCGCCTGACAATGCCAGTGCTTGACATATCTAGTTTGCAGGACGTCACGAGCCAGGTGAAATCCTGTGTTGGTCGTTGGAGAAGCTGCTGAATACGCCGTGCGGCAAGCCCAGCTTCAAGTCCCGTTCAAGTAAGTCGTGATTGCAATCGCGTTCCTAGCACACGGCAAGCGGGGGCCAAGAGAAAGTTGTTCACAATTGCATTGCCGGAACGGCCAGATGGCCGCGATGGGACGACGTTTGCCCCCAACGCGGGCAGCCTCTGAACCGGCAAGGGCAAAGGAATGAACGGCAAGGCAATGACTTTAGAGGTAGTCCTTTCACATTCCGTTGCCGTTCATTCCCTTGCCTGACCTGCTTGATTCCATGTCTCAAGCCTTGATGTTCCACGTCCAACCTTCCATCGTGACGCTTCGTGAACGCCAGTAGTCCAACCTTGCCGGTGACTTCAGTCGCCGAGATGCCGGTCGCCTCATCGCGTGCGGCCGCGCTGCCGTGGTATTGCTACGCGCTCGTCCTGGGCGCGGCGTGCATTCCCATCGGCGCGATCTGGGATATCTCCTGGCATCTCACGATTGGTCGCGACACGTTTTGGACGCCGGCGCACATCATGATTTATCTGGGCGGCACCGTGCCCGGCTGCGTCTGCGGCTGGCTGGTTCTGAAAAATACCTTTTGGTCCACGCCCGGCGAACAAGCTGCCACGGTCCGGCTCTGGGGCTTTCGCGGTCCCATCGGCGCGTGGGTGACCATCTGGGGTGCGTT
This sequence comes from Verrucomicrobiia bacterium, assembly GCA_036274115.1. Classification (GTDB taxonomy): domain Bacteria; phylum Verrucomicrobiota; class Verrucomicrobiia; order Limisphaerales; family JADLHS01; genus JADLHS01. The sequence continues at coordinate 5,299 of DASUGI010000015.1, read as the reverse complement.
CGTCATGTTGCTGGCCGCGCCGTTCGATGATTGGTGGCACAACGCTTACGGGCTCGACGTGGAAATTCTCAGCCCGCCGCACACCGTTCTCGCGTTGGGAATGTACGCCGTGGCGATCGGCGCATTGATCTTCATGGTGTCCTGGCGCAATCGCCATCCGTCCCAATGGCACTCCGCCGCCAGTCTCCTGTTCATGTTCGCCTGCGGCGTGTTGGTCACCATGCTGGCCATCTTCCTCACGGAATACACCTATCCCAATCACATGCACGGCGGGCTCTTCTACATGGTGATGTGCGCCGCGTTCCCGCTTTATCTCATCATCGCGGCCCGCGCGTCGAACCTGCGCTGGGCCGCCACCGGCGCCAGTCTCGGTTACATGTTGATAACGCTCGCGCTGATTTGGATTTTGCCACTGTTCCGCGCGCAACCGGGCCTCGCCCCCATCTATAATCCAGTCACTCACATGGTACCGCCGCCCTTCCCTTTTCTGCTCATCGTGCCTGCACTGGGCATTGATCTGGTGTTCCGATTCTTTGGACAGCGTCGCGGCTTCTGGCGCGACACCGGATTGGCCGTGCTTTGTGGCCTCGTCTTCTTCGCGCTGTTGATTGCCGTGCAATGGCCGTTTGCAACTTTTCTTCTCTCGCCCGCTTCCCGCAACGCCTTCTTCGCCGGCAATGCCATGTGGGGTTACAACGCCAACCTCGGCGATTGGTGCACTCGTTTCTGGAATCAGGCAAACGATCCATTCACGCGGAAGGCCGCATTGCTCGCCATTGGGTTTGGCGTCTTGCAATCACGCATCGCTCTGGGATTCGCCAACTGGCTGGCCGCGGTGAAACGCTGACGCTCCGCGGCTCATGAACTTGGCTTCAATTCCGTCCACCGCTGAGTCCGTAGCCGACGAGGCCACGAGGCGGAACTTTCCCGCACCACAAAACATTCCGCCTCCTCACGTCGGCGGCTACGCGCGAGTGGGAATCTTCAACGTCGTCCTGGTTTCGATTCTGGTGCTCGTCTCTTTTGCGGCTCACGCCCACCTCGGTAGTCCCAATGTCTATTTCGAAGGGCCGGCTGGACCGTATCCCATTCGAGTCGTCATTCAACCGCCCGGCGTTGTGCCGGGCCTGGCGCAAATCCACGTGCGCGCCCGCTCAACCGACGTTGAAAAAGTCACCGTGCTGCCCGTCCGCTGGAACGCCGGCACGCGCGGCGCTCCGCAGCCCGACGTCGCCAAACCAGTCGCTGGCGAAACCAATCTCTTCACCGCCCAACTCTGGCTGATGGACTCCGGCGCTTACAGTGTCTTCGTGGACGTAACGGGTCCGCGCGGACGCGGCACCGCCATCGTGCCGTTCAATTCACTGGCGTTGGAACGACGCGAAATGTCCCGCGGCGTTACGTTGGTTTTTCTCGGCGTAGGCTGTGCGCTCGCCGCGTTGCTCGTTTGCGTCGTGGGCGCGGCCATTCGCGAAGCCGTCGTCCCTCCCGGCGCCGAACCGACCACGTCTCGCCGCTGGTTTGCCCGGCTCGGCATGGCAATCAGTCTGTTGATCGCCGGCGGCGCCGTCGTTTTCGGCAAAGGCTGGTGGGACAAGGTGGATCAAACGTTTCGCCGTCACCGACTCTATCAAACTCCCGCCATCACGCCGACGCTGGCCCTCAACACTAATGGAGAAACCCAGCTTTCCCTGCGCATCGAATCCGGAGGTCGCCGGCACGACTCCACACCGCTCATCCCGGATCACGGGCAGTTGATGCATCTGTTCCTCATTCGCCAGCAAGGCGACGCGTTTGCGCATCTCCATCCGGCGCGTGATTCCAAATCCGGCACGTTTTCCACCCACCTGCCGGCGTTGCCGGCCGGTGAGTATCAGCTTTATGCCGACATCACGCACGAAAGCGGTTTCAGCCAGACGCTCACAAATCTTTTGAAGCTCTCCGCTGCGACCGGCGGCTCTTCAGAGATATTCGCCAGTCCTGATGACTCCCTGACGCTTGCCGCTCCGCAATCCTTGTCAAAAACCAATCTGCCCGGCGGCTTCGTGTTGACACCCACCTTCTCTCCTCCATTCAGCGCCAACAAGGAAATCACCCTGGCCTTCAACCTGGTCACCGACGCCGGTGCGCCCGCGCCAGTCGAGCCTTATCTCGGCATGTATGGCCACCTGGTCATTCAACACGCCGATGGCACGGTCTTCACGCACTTGCATCCGTTGGGTTCAATCTCCATGGCGTCGCAACGGCGCTTTGCCGAACGCGAGCACGCCGGCTATCTTGCGAATCAATCCCTGGACCTGCTCTGCTCTCCTGCTTCAACTGCGCTTTCATTTCCGTATGCCTTTCCCAAGCCCGGACCATATCGGCTCTGGCTTCAGACCAAGCTCCAGGGTCAGATCCGAACGGTTGCGTACCAGGTGGAGGTTGAGTGAGTCCATCCGAGCAAAACTCCAAGGCCACCCTGCATTTGGTAGGGACGCGTTCCACCCGCGTCCCATTATTTCCGAAGTTTGGGACGCGGTGGAACGCGTCCCTACCGGGTTCAGGGTACAAATGCGAGATTTCGGGCACTTGAGTCTCTCCATGACCGCAAAACCTTGGAGCGCCTCCCCCTTCCGGTCCCGCGACTGCGGGTCCACCCTCTCCTCCATTCGGAATGGAGGAGAGGGACAGGGAGAGGAGGCGCTCATGTTCCGAGTTCCAAACGCGAACTTTGACTGGGAAATTCCCTCGCCCGACGCAGCATTACAGGCATGAGTGATCCCAGCTTCAATCTCGGCGGCCGCTTGCCGACGCTGCTGCAGTTCGCGACCACGCTCCAATTGCGAGTCGTTCAAAGCGGCGGTAAACACGCCGCAGTCCAGACGCTCCGCGTGATATGAACGCGCCCGGGCAGTCGCGAAGCGTCTGGACTGCGGTGGCTTCAGCACCGCTTTGCCCGACACGCGCGGCCACCAACTAAGAGCTAGACAGTCATTTTCTCGTAACTTACGGTCCAACCATGAATAGCGTAGCTCCTGCGCTAGAGCCCGGTTAACAAAACATGAGAGCATCCGCATCATTGGCAATGATTTGCCTGTTGTTCGCCACGTCTTGCAGCCGGCCTGCCAGCACCACTTTCCTCGCAAGTTTTAATCCCGCGGCCACCTTGGGCAAAGGCAGGCAGTCCAGAAGGTATCGCGTATTCGGGCGATTCAGCGGGAACGTCGTCCAGCAAGGATCTGTTCAGCGGTGTTAAAATCGACAAGCACTGGACATTCAGTTTTCAAGGCTCACGCGACCAGTTGGTAAAACAGCTGGAACTGTTTCGTGCCGAAGTTGAGAATCAGCTCACTTCCAGCGGGTGTTCCATTTCTGGCCGTGGGCGGTGGTCGGGCAATTTTTCCGGGTTTAGTTTCAAGTACCGCTCCGGTGGTCTAAACGGATTCATCCGGGTTAGCGGTGTCTCGTTTGAGTCCGGAAGTCAGGGACTCGAAATTCTTGTTTATGAGCATTGAATCGTTGGTCAACCAACAGTTAGCTTTGCCGGCAGACACCGCTTTCGCCTTTATCGAAAGGCATAGCGTCTGCGTGCTATGAACAACGAGACCCAAAAGGTCACGAGACCGCCGGTGACGGTGATTGAGGTGATCGTCTCATTAATCATCATCTACATTGTGGCGATGCGACTGACGGTCTTGGCATCACTCGTTGCCCTCGTGTTGCTCTACATCTTTTTCCCCCTGCACCGCAGTCGGCGAACGCTGACCGTTACGGCAATCGTTCTCGTGCTTACCGTGCTGATCCCGGTCGATGTGTATGTCCGCGGCTGGCACGGGCCAGTTCACGGGAGCAAGCATTCGGGCCCGCGTTTGGTCCGAGTGGTTTGGGGCATGCCGATGATTCAGCGGTGTCTGGATAAGTATGGGGAATTTATTTCCGGTGGTTGTGTGGTGCGGTTTCACGACACCAAATGGATGTTGGTATGGGATTAATCCTGACACAAACGCTGCAGCCCGCGACGGCTCGGTTCGCGGTCCACGTTCCAATCGTGATCCGTTGAAAGCGGCGGTGAACACGCCGCAGTCCAGACGCTCCGCGTGGTGCGAACACGCCCGGCCGTCGCGAAGCGTCTGGACTGCGGTAGCTTCAGCACCGCTTTGCCCCGAGACGCGTGGCCACTAACTGAAAGCTGGACAGTCATTTGTGGCTTGCTACGGTCAAACCATGAACTGTGATCGGCTGACCGTGACGCCCCTCGCTAATTAGGCTGCTTTGCGCTGCTCAGTTTATGTCCACCCTCGAATTACTGCGGCAGAGAGCACCGAATCTAGCGGCCTTTCTGGACGGGTCAGACAGCCATCGACTTCGGCGCATTTCATCGTGCATTGCTCACGCGGTGGTAGAGCGTTCAAGTCTCACCGATCCATTGATCACCCAGGCCTTGCAACATTTGAACCGGCCCATGCCTGCGCCTCCTGAGTTACAGACGCGTGTGCAGGCACTCGCTGAGCGGCTGGACGCACACTACTTTGGTTTACAGGATTTGAACGAGGGTGGAAAAGCCACAGAGGCCGAGGTGATCGCTGCATTCGCCAAGGCGCGAGCTGCCACTGCGGTCGCGGCGGCCCTTGGCGATGATGCTTCCACGGCTGCGGCAGAGACGGCATACGAAGCGGTTTGTGCCATTGACAGTTCCGAGGATTATTTCACAGGTGTTGCCCAGAGCATTTTGACGAAATGATGCCGCCTAATCACAGAGGGCTGCAAAGTTTGATCCTTTCCTGCTTTTAACTTAAAGCCGCTTCAGTTCCGCCCTCGTCAATTCCACCAACGGCTTGATCGTTGCCGCATCGAACTGAAACCTGCAACCCGCGGTTGCGAACAATTCTGGCAAAGGCTTTGAGCCTCCCAGCGCCAGCGCAGTCTTGTAATCCCGAAGCGCCTTCGCCTTGTCGCGCTTTGAGTTGGCCCACACCTGCAACGCGCCCAATTGGGCGATCCCGTATTCGATGTAGTAGAACGGATACAGGAAAATGTGCAGTTGCCGATGCCAGAGATGCGCGCGGGCTTCTTCGTAACCACTCCAATCCACGTCCCCGGCAAAGCGATCCATCAGCGCGTTCCAGGCGGCGGCGCGTTCGGCGCGCGTGTGACCGGGATGCGTGTAAATCCAATGTTGAAACGCGTCCACCGTCGCAATCCACGTCAGCACGCCAATGATGCCCTCCAGATGCGTGCGGCGGGCGCGATTGCCATCGGTCGGCGAATAGAACTCCTCGAGAAATTCATTGCCCAGCAGTTCCATGCTCATCGAGGC
>DASUGI010000014.1:0-7719 GCA_036274115.1 Verrucomicrobiia bacterium | reverse complement strand
GTGCTGGGCGCCCGGACCAAGCGCAGCAGTTCGCTTCGTTGCTCAGTGGATAGGTGTAGAGGCAGTTTGGGTCGAGCCATGCTGGAATTCTGGCACGCCCGCGCTTGTTAGTAAAGTCTTTTATGAGACACTACACTAGTTGGTCTATTTCTGGCGGGCGCGTGGTTTGGACGTCGGCGCTCGCCTTGATTCCGGGTAAGCTTCGTCCGCAGTCTTCGAATAGAACGGCGGTAAGTTATGAAACTCTTGAGGAAAAACTCCAGTGCCTGACGGTCATCCTTGGCAGCTGTGAATCACCGTCTCAACGCCCACTGATCTCGCGCAACAGTTTGCTGACCATCTCTGGTCCGTTTTCCCAGAAGATGAGCGCCAGACCCATCAGCGAGCCGCCGGCGATGACGCCTGAGGCGATGGGGAAGGTGAATTCTTCGGCAAGTTTGGGTTTCTTCTTTTCGAAGATCCAGGCCAGCAAGCCTCCGAGAAAAAACAACAGGCCGTAATACCAGTGGAACGTCCATGCCAATCCCAAGGCGGCCGGGGAGGGAATCCATCCCTTCCATTTCGGCTTCCACAGACCCAACAAAGGCAGAAGGATTCCGACCAGGCCACCGATGGCGAGCGACCAGAGTTTCATCGTCTCCAACGACCCAAAGCCCTTGCCCATGGCCAGCGCGACGGCTTTCCAGGTTTGCGCGGCTGGTGCGGGGAATTGGTCGTTCCCGATGGCGGAGGCATCCGGCACCAGCGCCCGCCAACAGAGCACCGTGGCCAGCGTGCCGATGAAGATGCCGGCGAACTGCGCCAGAAATTGTTTACGCGGATTGGCGCCCAGCAGGTAGCCGCTCTTGAGGTCGGTGAGTAAATCGGCCGACCCAATGGCCGCGCTGGACGTGATGTTGGCGCTCATGAGATTGACATTCATGTTCCCGGGGCTGAGCGCTCCAAAAATCAATTGGGTCACCTTGCCCATCGCGCCAATGGGCGTGGTGTCGGTTTCCCCCGTGACGCGGCAGGCCACCAGGGCGAGAAAAAAAGAAAGCACAACGGCCACCGCACTTTGCCACAAAGGCATCTGAAAACTTCGATGGGCCAGCCACGCGAGCGCGATCAACGCCAGGAGTTGTCCGGCAAAAAACCACCACGCAGGACACTCGATGGCCAGCATTTCGTCGTCCGCGGTTGCCGGTTTCTTCCCAAACATTCCGCCCAATCCGCGAAACGCGCGCAAAATGGATTTCCATTCCAGCAGGAACTGAAGCAGGCCGCTGGTGACCATGCAGGCCACGCCACCCCACAGCGTCCAGGACACGACGTCGCGGTAACCCGTGCCCGTGATGATGCCTTGATGCTGCAAAATCGGCACATACACGACCCAACACAATGTGCCGCCCAGAAACATACTCGCGCTCACCCGCAAGCCGCTTAACGCGCCCGCCGCGATAAAGATGGGATCCCAATTGAACATGACGGTGCGCCCCATCCACACTTTCCCGAAGACCACGGCGTTGAGTTTCGCAAAAATCTCGCTTAACGCGAATGGCGCCAGTTTATCGCTCACCAGCCGAAACCCATCCGCCCAGAACTGACTCGTTGCCGCCACCAGGCCCGAGATGGCCAAGGCCCGCGCGGCGCGAGCGGCTTTTTCCCCGTGCGAGTACAGCGCCCGCAACGTTTCGGCAGCCGCCGTTCCCGTGGGGAAGCGCAGTTGCTCGACATTCACGAGCTGCCGCTTCATGGGAATCGCCATGGTGATACCAAGCACCGCGCAGAGGAAAACCCAGGCCATAAGTTCTCCCAGGGGCAGCGAAACGTTATTGATCATCACATACGCGGAAAAGGCGGACACGAGCGTCGTGCCGGTCGAGTAGCCAGCCGCGCTCGCCGTGGATTGCATGCAATTGTTCTCGAGGATGGTCATCGGCGAGCGCGCGAGGCGCAGCTTGAGGAGCACTTGCCAGATTGAAAATGAGAGGATGGAAGCCGTGATCACCACGCCAAAACACCAGCCGGCTTTGAGCCCGATGTAGATGTTCGTCGTGGAAAGCACTCCGCCCAGCAGCATCCCCATAATAATCGCGCGCCAGGTCAGTTGGCGCATTCGGTCGCCTCTACCCCGGTAAACCTGTTCGAACCACTGGCGCTCGATTTCGTCCGGCGTCCCCTTGAATCCGGCGATTGGCAATGGCGCTTCGTCGCCGGAATCCTGCTTGCCGCCTGGGCGGGGCGAACCCGAATTCTCGTCAGACATGCCTTCGGATAGCCGCCAAGGGACGCATCCGTCAAGCCGCGACTCAAAAAGCGATCACGAGCCAGTCACATCGCACCACCTTGTTTTCTCTGATTTGCTATAGGTGAGATCGTTGGCAAAATGATTTCCGATGGAACTGCGGGAACTAGCCGAGCGCGTGTTGTTCGCCACCACATTGGAGGAAAAACTCCAGTGCCCGGCAGTCATTACGGATGAAAAGCCCGGGAGCGCGATTCAAACGCCGGCCATGCCAGGTCGTCCGAAGGAACTGGTCTTCAAAGTCACTGGCACTTCGCGTGGCGAGTTTCCGGGAACACAGCATCTGGAAAAGGAGCGCGAGCGCGGTCGGTTGCTGCATTTCTTCGCCAATCATGAGTTGCTCGCCACCGAGTTGATGGCGCTGGTGTTGTTGAAATTTCCGGACGCGCCTGCCGCCTTCCGCAAGGGTGTGCTCGAGACGCTCAAGGACGAACAGGAACACACGCGCTGGTATGTCGAGCGGATGAAAGCCAGTGGCACTCACTTCGGCGAACTGCCCGTTAGCGGTTATTTCTGGCGCGCCGTGTCCGGCATGGAAAGTCCGATGGACTACGTTGCCGGGCTGAGCCTGACGTTCGAGCAGGCCAACCTGGATTTCGCCCGGCACTTCTCCAAGTGCTTCGCCGAAGTGGGCGATGCTGATTCCGCCAGGCTGTTGCAAAAGATTTATCGGGATGAAATTGCCCACGTGGCTTACGGACTGAAGTGGTTTCGCCGCTGGAAGAATCCCAGCGAAAGCGATTGGGACGCCTTTTGCCATCAACTGAAGTTCCCGCTCTCTCCGGCCAGAGCCAAAGGACTCTCACTAAACGTCGAGGGCCGACGCGCGGCAGGTTTGGGGGCTGACTTTATTGAGCATCTCAATGTCTTCTCGCAATCCAAGGGCCGCACGCCAACCGTGTTTGTTTTCAATCCGCTGGCCGAAGCCCGCATAGCCGGTGGAAAAGGTTTCTCGCCAACAAAGCATCAGGCGCAACTCGTTCGTGATTTGACGAACCTGCCGCAGTTCCTTTGTCGTCAGGATGACATTGTGATCGTGGAACGGCGGCCCTCAGTGCATTTCCTGAGCGGACTGAAAGAAGCCGGCTTTGTCTTGCCGGAGTTTGTGGAAATGGAACGGAGCGCCGGTTTCCAAACCGGCTCGACGCCGCTCGCCATTTCGAAACGAGCCGATCAGGAGATCGGCGCTCCACCCGCTTGGGCCGCCCTCACGCAACGCAAACTCGGCGGCTTACGACCGTGGGCTTGGGGGCCGGACAGTGTCGAATTGTTCAAACCACTATTTGCCAACGTAACTGCCAACCAGCGTCCTGCCGAACTGTGCTTCAACGAACGCATCGCCGCGCTGTATTCGAAGGCTTGGAGCGCGGACTTTTTGCGGAAGTTTCTCCTTTCACTTGGTAGCAGCCGATGTCCGGAGGCTCATTCTGAAAACGATCAGAACGCCCTCACGTCGGCTGCTACCATGATCTGTGCGGAGATCGATGTCGGCGTTGCTGTTGATTCGCTTGATGCGGCGCTCAATGCGGTTAAGACCATCCGCGCCCGCGGCCATCACAAAGTGGTGCTCAAGGAATCCATCGGAGTTGCCGGCAGCAATGCCCTTCGCCTGTTTGAGGCCGAGATTACCGACAATCAAAAGCGCTGGATTACCAATGTGCTTGAGACGGGCCAACCAATCGTCGTTGAGCCGTGGCTGGATCGGGAACTGGATTTCTCTGTGCAGTTGGAGATGACTGCCAGCGGTCTTAAACTTTGCGGCTACACCGGACTCATTAACGACGCGAAAGGTCAGTTCATCGGCAACTGGGCTGAGCCCAAATTCGAGCGCAAACTGCCTTCTGCGGTGACTTCGTTGCTGGGCGTCGTGCCGTCCTTGAGCAATCCGGTGCAGCAGCTCTACGAATCTTTGTTTGCCCGGTTGGAGGAGGAACTTCGGCAGGTAGACTTCCTTGGGCCGCTGGGCATTGATGCTTTCGTTTACCGCGACGCTGCTGGCGCGCGCCGGCTCAAACCAATTGTCGAAATCAACCCGCGCTTCACGATGGGCCGCGTAACAGTGGAACTCATGAAGCGCGCCGCTCAGGGCAGCTATGGACTGTTTTGCTTGTGCAATCGCGCCTCCTTGCGTTCCGAAGGTTGTGATGACTTTGTTGCGTTGAGCCAGAAATTGCGAAAGCAGTTCCCGCTGCATTTCTCTAACGATCCAGCTCGGCGCATTGCTGAAGGCGTGGTTTGTTTGAACGAGCCGGAGCAGGCTCAGGTTTGTCTCGCGGTGTTTCAGGTATTTCGCAACGCCCCGGCTTTTCTTCGTAGGACGGGCGTTTGCGCGCGTTGCGCCTGTCTCCAACTCACCAATCTGAAAGTAAATGGCTGAAGAACCGCTCAAGCGGGTGATTAAAGTTAGAGACAGGCGCGACGCCTGTCCTACTGCCCGCTTGTCTCAACAGCGTTCGTGAAGGATTCGCGATAGGGCTGCTTCAAACGGTAAAGCTGCAGCCGCGTGGTCAGCGCCGTGGTGTTGGTATCGCCAGCGTCGGACAGCAGTTGCAAAGCACGCTGGAGAGTCTGTTCGGCTTCAACGAATCTCCCACTTTCGGCCAACGCTGCGGCCAGCGTATCAAGGATGAAAGGATCACCTTCGCCGGTCATCTCTACTGCCTGCTTGGCAAGTTTGACGGCGTCGCTTCCTTGCCGCACTTGAGGATCGAAATCCACTGCTCGTGTCCGGGCAAACCATACGAGGGTTTGCAAATGGTTAGGATCAATGCGGAGTGCCTCCTTGAATTCGACGACAGCTTCCTGGCTGCGGCCTTGTCGCAGCAGGGATTTGCCCATCAGATAAAATGCGCGCGGATCGTTGGGTGCCAAGCGTTTCGCTTCGTCGTAATGTTGCTTTGCTTCGTCGAAGCGACCGAGTTTAACGAGCGCTGATCCAAAGTTGAGGTGAACTAACGGCGAATTGCGATTCAGTTGCAGCGCCATGCGGTAGTGTTCGAGGGCCCGTTCCGTTTCGCCGGTCGCGTCCAGCATATTGGCGAGATTCACCTGGGCCTGCACGCGGTTGGGATCGAGTTTGGCCGCGGCTTCGTATTGCGTTCGAGCGTCGGCGATCCGGCCTTGTTGTTCCAGCGCCACGCCGAGATTGATATGCGCGATGGGATTGTCTCGCGTTACCGCTAACGTGTGTGCAAACAGCGTTTCACTGTCCTTCCAATAACTTAATTGCCGGATCGTGGCCACCAGACAAGCCAACGCAATTGCACCAGCGACCACGGCCAACGCTCTACCGGTCGGAGTTCCGGCTTTAGCCGGTCCGGCGATCTTTGATTTTCGCTCGCCTTTCCGGCTGAAGCCGGGACTCCAAACGGCCAACTCATATACGATCGCGATAAACAATCCGATGTGCGGGAGGTAAGTATAACGATCCGCCATCGCCTGCCCGCCGACCTGAACAATTCCAATGACCGGCACCAGTGTCCCGATGAACCACAGCCAGCCCACGAGCAAATGCGGTTTTGCTTTGCGCCAGTGCCAGGCTACGACGGTTAGCCCGGCAATCACAACCAAAGCTGCGACTACTTTGACCAATTCAATTTGCCTGGGCAGGGGATAAAGCACGGCCAAATGCATCGGCCAAATGGTTTTTAGCAAGTAGCTTCCGCAAGCAACGGCGGCATTTTTCAATCTCAAGTCGAGCGGAACGTGTTCCAGTGCCACCACCGCTTCCGTTCGCTGAGCGAGCACCGTCAGGACACACGAAACCACCACCAACAGAAAGAACGGTGTTTTCTCCAGGACGAGGCGTCGCCATGTGCTTCCTGTCACTTGCCACTCGTCACGCGTCACTCCCTTAAGCAGCCACCAATCCAGCAGCAACATCACAGACGGCAACGTCACGAGCATCGGCTTGGCCATGAGCCCCAGCGCAAAGAACAGCAACGCGAGCCAATAGGCTGGGGTTTGAGGTCTGAGCTCCGAGGTTCGAGATTCTTTCGCGTGCTTGGTGTAGGCCAGCAGACACAGCAAACCGAAGAACATGCTCAAGACATCCTTGCGTTCGGAAATCCACGCTACCGATTCGACCCGCAGCGGATGCCAGGCGAACAATGCCGCCACGATGGCTGCCGGCCACAGCCTGCCAGTAAGTTGAAGCAGAAGAACCAACACCAGCACCGCGTTGATTGCATGAATGAGCGCGTTGACGATGTGCTGCGCTCCGGGGTTCAAGCCGAACAATCCGCAGTCCAACATGTGCGAGAGCCATGTGACGGGATGCCAGTTGCTGGCGTGAAAGCTGGTGAAGGCCCAACTAACTCCGTTGAGGGTGATGCCTTGTTGAACGATCCGATTCTCGGTGACGTATTCCGGGTCGTCGAAGACGATGAAGTCATGCCGCCCGGCAGGCAAATAGACCACCAAGGTGATCAATGCCAGCAGCAGGCCGATGATTCGCGGACGCGCCATCCGCTCCTCCTAAGCTTGAACGTAGGACAGGCGTCGCGCCTGTCTCTGACTTAAAACAATTCCACGGCTCGTTTTTGCGGCCCATCCTTGAATGAGCGAATGCCGGTTTAATTGCATCGTTTTCAAGGAAAATTGAGACAGGCGCGACGCCTGTCCTACGCTCAGCTCAGCCGCATCGGCATCACGACGTAGAGGAACGGGCCGTTGATCTTAAGAACTCCCGGGCTGAGTTCGTCAATCAGTTCGATGAACACCTCGTCGTTGGAAAGCGCGTTCAGCGGATCAATCATGTATTTCGGATTGAACGCGATGGCAATTTCCTTGCCTTTGTAGTTCACCGCGATGCTTTCGCGTGCTTCGCCGACTTCCGGGCTGTTGGCTGTGATGGCGAGATTGTTTTTTCCGAACGCCAGCTTGACCGAGTTCGCTTTTTCGCTGGTCATGATCTCAGCGCGCTTCAAGGCGTGGAGGAATTCTTCGCGCGGCAGACTGATGCGTTCCTTGGTCTCAGCGGGAATAACCTGTCGATAGTTGGGATAATTGCCCTCAATCAGCTTGGTAACGATGACGACGGTGAAGCCTTTCTCGTCCTTCAAAGTGAACTCAGCCTGATTTTCCGCGTATTTGATGGTGACTTCACCTTTATCCTGCAACAGGCGGTTCAATTCGTTTACAGCCTTTGAAGGAATAATGAATTCGCCCTGGCTCTTCTCAGAAATGTCCACCTCCTCATCCACCAATGCGAGGCGGCGGCCGTCCGTGGCCACGATCGTCATCTTGTGGTCCTTGAGGCTGATGAAAATGCCGTTCAGCACATAGCGCGCTTCGTCCGTCGAGATCGCGAACGAGGTCTTCTTCATCATCCCTTTCAGCTTTTCCTGGGTGACGGTGACCTTCTTATCCTCCTTAAACTTAGCCATCGGAGGAAATTCATCCGCGGACAAGCCGTGGATTTTGTAGAACGA
>DASUGI010000013.1:0-2717 GCA_036274115.1 Verrucomicrobiia bacterium | reverse complement strand
TCGTCCGTCAGTCGTGTCATGGGACTGCGGACGGGCCGGATTCGCTGTAAACCGGCGCACCAAAGGAGGCCCGGTGGACCATGACCTTCCCCTGATGGTGATTGCCGATCCGAACGGAACCGTGCGCGGCGTTTACTTCAGCTATGCCTGTCATTGCGTGACGTTGTCGAACAACAAAGTCAGTGGCGACTGGGCGGGATTTGCCAAGGAAGCGGTTCGAAAGGAATTTCCCGATGCGATCGCCCTGGCCTCCGTAGGATGCGGGGCCGATTCAAACCCCGCTTCGGGTGTCACGGGAGACCGTGTTAGCGCCGCGGAAGATCAAGGAAAGCAAATCGCGGCTGAAATCAAGCGACTCGTTGCAGCCGGACTCAAACCAATCAAGTCATCACCGCAAACACAATACGCTCGCATCGAGATTCCATTTGATACCGCGCGGACGCGCACCGAATGGGAGGAGCGGGCAAAAAGCAGTGATTACGCGATTGCCTACCACGCAAAGTTGAACCTGGAACGCCTGGACCGCGGCGAAGAATTACCGCGCGCCATGACTTACCCGATCGCCACCTGGGTATTTGGCGAAGAACTGGCCATGGTTTTTCTGCCGGGAGAAACGGTGGTGGATTACGCGTTGCGCGCCAAGAACGAGTTCGATCGTCAGCGGCTGTGGGTTAATGGTTACGCGAACGAGTCGCGCTGTTACCTGCCAAGCGAGCGCATCTTGCGCGAAGGTGGTTACGAAGGCGGAGGCGCGATGGTCTATTACGACAGGCCACAAAGGTTTGCACCCGGACTGGAAGCGAAGATCATGGCAACGGTGGCTGAGCAGATACCGAAAAGCTGGGTGGTGGCTCCCGGTTCGGAGGGCATTCCACCAAAATCTCCGGAAGAGGCGCTGAATTCGATTCGAACCCATCCGGGACTCACGGTCGAATTGGTCGCCGCCGAGCCGTTGGTGCAATCCCCGGTGGCCATTGATTGGGGCGCGGACCAGAAACTATGGGTGTGCGAAATGTTTGACTATCCCGCCGGTATCCGCGGCGATTACGAACCTGGCGGCCGCGTCCGTTTTCTCGAAGACACCAATCACGATGGCCGCTACGACAAGTCCACGCTTTTTCTGGACGGACTTCCCTTCCCCACCGGCGTCATGGCGTGGGGCAAGGGAGTTTTCGTATGCGCGGCGCCGGACATCATCTACGCAGAGGACACGGACGGTGATGGCAAAGCCGACAAGACTCAAAAACTGTATTCGGGATTTGCCACCGACAATTTTCAGGCGCGAGTCAACAGCCTGAACCTGGGCCTTGATAATTGGATCTATGGCGCCAACGGTTTGATCACTCGCGTCATCACGACCCCGAGCGGTCCCGTGGACATTCGCAATCACGACTTTCGTTTTCGACCTTTGAATGGCGCATTCGAACCGGTCAGTGGGCCGACGCAACAGGGCCTGGTGCGCGACGATTGGGGCCGATGGTATGGCTGCGCGAACAGCGACATCATGTGGTACTACCCTCACGAAGAACGATACCTGCGCCGCAATCCAAATGTGCCCGTCCCGGCGGCGATGATCCACCCCGCCGCAGACTTCGATGTGAATCGCGTTTATCCGACCAGCCGTTTGTTGGAGCGATTTAATGACCCGGAGGCGGCCAATCGCGTGACATCCGGTTGCGGCATCAGTGTCTATCGGGACCGGCTGTTGGGCGAGGAGTATCAGGATAACACGTTCACCTGTGAACCCGTTCACAATCTGGTGACCCGCCTGGTGCTTCGTGAAGAGAATGGACGCGTCATCCGCGAGCGCGCTGCCGAAGAAAAGGCTTCCGAGTTCCTGTCGTCCACGGACAACTGGTTTCGCCCGGTGCAAACGCGCACCGGTCCCGATGGCGCATTATATGTGGTGGATATGTATCGTTTCGTCATCGAGCATCCCCGTTGGATCCCGGCGGCACGACTCGCGAAACTGAATGTACGTGCGGGCGCCGACAGGGGGAGAATCTACCGCGTCTTCCCGGAAGAGCGGCCGCTTCGGACCGTCCCCAATCTCGCAACCCTCAACGGCAGCGAACTGGCGCAAGAGTTGGATTCGCCAAATGGAACCGAACGTGACCGCGTCCACGCGGAAATTCTCACGCGAGCTGATCCATCAGTGACAGGGACGTTGGAAAACCTCGCCGCAAACGCCAGTAAACCCGAAGTGCGCGTTCAGGCCTTATGTGTGTTGGATGGCATTGGCGCTCTGAAAGCGGAGTTGCTAAGAACGGCTCTGAAAGACAACAACGAAATCGTGCGCAAACATGCCGTACGGTTGTGCGAAACGTTCATGAAATCAACCGCTGAGGGACCAGCGCGCTCCTTGTTGAGTGAGTTGCTAAGGAGCCAAAATGACCCCGCCCCGTTAGTTCTACACCAATTGGCTTATTCCCTCGGTGAATGGGACGATCCTCGTGCCGGAGAGTTACTGGGTCGATTGGCATTGGCTTACCCAGCGGACGCCGAGATGAAGATCGCCGTGCTGAGTTCGGCGACGCGACATTGCGGGGCGATCATTGATGCCGCTGTGGCGCGAAGTAGAACGAACTCGTTGAATGGCGATTGGATCGCCCTACTCGCGGCCACGGCCGTCGCATCCAGTGACGATGATTTGATTGGCAAGGCCTTGATGATTGCAATTCCTTCGCGCGCCAGCAAAATCACCGCTACAGAACTTT
>DASUGI010000012.1:0-4477 GCA_036274115.1 Verrucomicrobiia bacterium | reverse complement strand
AGTGCGCTCATGTCGCCCGCGGCCATGGAGAAAGTAGATCACCGGCAGGCGCGCATTCGTCAGCCCCACTCCCTCCGGCAGCACAACCAGAAACTTCATCGGCTTGTTCAGCACCGAGCTCGTGAAATCGCAACTCCAGATGCGCGGCTCGACTTCGGAAACGGTAACGTCCGATTCGGCGCGTGCCGGCAACGCCAGCGAGATCGTCACCCCCAAAATGGCGAGAGCAACGCGAGGGATGGATCTCATTGCGCACTGACCTTGCCGGGCAGAGATGCCGCAATGGATTTTACCACCTGCTCTGCCAACACATCGTAACCTTTGCTATTAAAATGAACGTCGCCCTGGGGTTGCAGCTCAGCCGTGCGTTCCACCACGACGGAGTATAAATCGTCGGTCGCGACATCATTCCCCTTCATCACGCGCGCAGCGATTTCATTATACTTCACCACATCGGACGGCACGCGCTGAAATTGACCCGCCTTGGGCTCGGGCGGCGCCGGGGTCGTGCTGGCCCAGACCAGCTTAGCTCCCGTGCGCTTCATCCGTTCGACGAGTTTCCGGAGGTTGGATTCGTACTCGGCGGGCGGGACGGCAACGACGTCCGTTTTGAGACGGCGGATGTCATGCAACCCGAAATTGAAATGGATGAGATCCCACTTTCCTTCGCCCAACCAGGAATCGATCTCCGCAATCCCTTTCCTGGTCGCGCCACAGTTGGTGAGGGCGCGGTGCACATTCGCTTTACCCTTCAAAGCCTCGCGCACGCGCACCGTGTAGCCGAGCGAAATGGAATCTCCGATCAATAACACGCGCGGTAACCCCGGCACATCCACAATGGGCCGGAGCGATGGAGGAGTTTTTTCGGCGGCTTGGGTTGTCGCATCCGCTGCCCACGCAGCGGTCGAACCCAGCGCGAACGCGAGTGACATGATCAACAAACGTAAACCGGATATTCGCGACCGGGATGCGGCGTTGGAAAAACTCATACCTTTCTACGGCGATGGAATAGACGCTTCCGTTTCTTGTGCTGTTCATCTCAATTCTTGAGAAGCAAAGCTGGAAGACCAGAGGTGTTTTGTGCAACCCGTTGCGTGAAACGGGGTGCGTCGCTCCGGTAAGAGGTCGCAGAATTATTCTTCCAGAGCCCAGACCGCAAGGTGGTTGTATTCGCAACGTTGCGCGTGTGACATCTGGCGCATTCCAATCCACCCGGAGTGGTTCCATATCGGACCGTGCGTCTTGCCGTCATCGTCATACGCCAGGGCAATAATCCCGTCCACCGTAACCCGGATGGCTCCACGCCGCTTATAGATGCGAACAGTTTGAAACGCATCGGCAGGCGCAGACGCGATCAAGTCGTCGCCAACCGCCACAACGTGTGCCCCGTAATTCTTTCGTAAATGCGAAGTGCCGCGGTCTCCGGCCCAGTAAGACACGTGGTAGCTGTTGAGATCGGACCGGAGATACTGAATGAACGTGCCGTCGCGCTTGCGCAATCTAGGGTCAAAAACACTTTCTCCATTGGTTCCGCGCGCGTTGAAGAACACAATCGCCAGCCCTTGCGTGCGAAGCAACGGACGGAACGAAAACTCCAGCAGGAAATCCCCGGGAATCTCCTTTCGCAACCAGCACACCAAATGGCCGGTGTTCTCCTCCGGCGTCTTCGCACCCGGTGGGCTTTCCAGAACGAACACACTATTCGTGATCGCCACGCTCTTGCCTCCCTCCAACGCCCAATCTTTCAAAGTGGCAGGGTCATCGAAGGAGTTTGTGTAGACGGGACGATCCCAATTCACCGCGTGCGGCTCGAAACGCTGACCCACCAGGGGATGTCTCGGAAGATTGAATTTCTGGGCGCAGAGTTCACCGATGGCAATTGCCATGACGCCCAGCGTCAACCAGCGGCAGATCGGGTCGCGGTTCATCACGGCTTTTCCATCCCAATACGTTTCACGCTGTTCGCTTCCCCTTTGTCGTCCACGGGCCCGACGCTGTTCACCGTGCAACCTTCGGTCGGCTTTTGGAGCAGGACCGACGCAGGCGTCCGATTCTCCAACTGGACCTTCTTCGCGCGCGGGCCTTTCATTCGCCCTTCGCCAAATCCACGGTCACTGCCTAATTCCACGGTCATGTCACCCGGCACCGCTCCGGCGACCGATTCTTTCAGCACCACTCGATGACCCGTACCGTTGATCTTGGCCAAAAGGTCGTTTCCGTAGTGCTTGCGACTGTCGAGCACCTCCAGGTGCACGTCGGCATTTCTCGCGTCGGAGGAAGAAATGTCCAGCACTTGCGCGTAAAGGGCGTCGCCGCGCGAATCGCGAACGGTCGTATTGGAACTAATGTGGTAGCCGACACGCTCCGACTCGGTAACTTCACAGCCAGTGATCGCATTCTGTCCGGCGGCGAATGCAAGGCAGATGGCCCGCCGCATCCGCGTGACCCGACAATTCTCGACCCGAATATTCTGCGTACGCCGATTAATCGTCGGGTCATCCGGATACGCGCGAATGCCATCCTCACTGAGCGACGTCATTTCTCCCGCGGGAATCAGTTTGCCAGTGTACTGCATGAATTTGAAATCAAACGCCGGACCGGATTGTTCTGCGAGAATGTCATCCGTCTTACGGAGCGCCCCCTCGATGTAGCAATCCTTGATCAACGCATGTTGAGCGCCGCGGAGAAAAATCGCGTGCCCAAAGCAACGCATAATCACGCGACAACCGATGACTTGATCGTTCAAACCGCCCACCCGAATTCCGGAAAGCTTCTTGGGCGAAATCAACGTGGATTGGTCGGCACCGATCCCGAAGAAACTGCCGTAGCCGTAAGGATAAGAGCCCTCGAGTTTCATCGAGACATTGCTGATGGTGACATGGTCGCTCACGATGCTGACGGCCCGACACCCGTGGCGACCGTACTTGGCGCCGACGGTTTCGATAGACAGACCTTCCAGAAACACGCGATTGCCTTTGATGAAGACCATATTGGATTCCTCTTTGGCTTTCTGAATGAGGGCCGTGTCCACTTCAAGTTTCACGCCGTTAAAATCGAAGTGACTGTTGTTTCCGGAAATCTCGAGGAAGTTGGCCGAAGTAGCGGAATCGAGGCGATAAGTACCGGGAGCAAGTCGGACTTTCACACCGTCCTGACTGAGGTACGGTCGGAGGGCGTTGAGGCTTTTGACCGTTACGAATTTCTCAGCGGCCGGCAGATTGGCGACGAAGGCCAGCAGCGCACAGACCAGTATGGGTCTCATTTTCATCAGGGTTGCGGAAGACTCGTAGACCCAGGGACAAAACGCGAGTGGAGCTTTGTGCAATCCGTTGCGTGCAAACCGCAGTGCAACGAGTTGCGTGAGAAAGCTTTTGTTGAAGGAAAGGCCGACGCGCAAACTGTCCTCGCCCCGACTGAAACCCATGCCAGAGAATACAACCAGGCCGCCGATCACCAAAAAGTCGTTTGACGCCTGTGTCTATGGCTCGACGCCCGGCGGCGTGGCGGCAGCGATCGAAGCGGCGCGCCGCGGCTGCCGCGTAGTGCTCGCGTGCCCAAAGGCGCATCCGGGTGGCATGACGGCCAGCGGGCTGTGCACCACCGATGCCGTGCGGACGGAATTATTCGGGGGACTGGTGGCGGAATTTGTCGCCCTCGTGCGATCACAGTACGACAAGATCTTGCCGGAACAATCGCCGGACCGCGCGCTGACAAGGAATGGATGGTTTTACGAACCGTCCGTGGCCGAAGCGGCATTCGAACAGATGCTCGCAGCGGAGAGCGACCGACTCGATTTCTGGCGGCAGCATCACCTGGTGGATACCCAGGTGCAGAATGGCCGCCTTACGCGTGCGACTTTCGTTTCCGCAAAGAATGAGCGCGTCGAAGTTGAGGCTCGCACGTTTATTGACGCCACCTATGAAGGCGACCTCGCCGCCAGCGCCAAAGTCCCATATCGCGTGGGGCGCGAAGGTCGGGCGGAATTTGGCGAATCCAAGGCGGGGATTCACTATATGAACTGGCGGACGGGCGAGCAGATCCAGACCCCCGACACCGGCGAACCCTCCCCTGCCATCCAGGCGTTCTGTGCGCGCTCCATATTCACGGATGATTCAGAACAACTGGTGCCGATTGAAAAACCAGCGACCTACGAGGAACATCTGCCCGATTTGCTCCCCTTGCTCGAAGACTTCAAAAGCGGTCGCCTCAAAAATTTCAGTTACGGCGCGAAGCTGCCGCGACGCAAGTACGAGTTGAACGGCTCCATCACCGCTCTTACCAGCAGCAATTGCCCGGGCATCAGTTGGAACTGGCCGGAGGCCAACCGTGAGCATCGCCAACGCCTCGAACGCTTTCACATCGACCACGTCGCGAGCATGATTTGGTTCTTCCAGAATCAGCCTGGCGTGCCCGACCACGTCGCCCAGCTTTGGCGCAAGACGGGACTGCATCGCGCGGAATTCAAGACCACTGGCCA
>DASUGI010000011.1:0-41142 GCA_036274115.1 Verrucomicrobiia bacterium | reverse complement strand
TGCGGCTCGCTACGCTCGCCTCCGCTCCGCCTCACCCCGGAGGGGTGGAGGCGGATGGAAGAAGAACAATTTACAGAAAGATTTTTACACCCCCAGAGCCAGTCCGGGACTTCTTCCAGATACACAGTAGAATTGGTGGTCACTTTGTCGCCATTGCGGCTTTGGGCAAAGCTGTGGGACGCGCTGGTTGACAAAGTGATTATGAAAACGACCCAAGGCAACAATTTGTGCCCGGCGTAACGTTCTACGTGCCGGCTCAATGGAGATGTGCGTTTCTCACTCAAAGAATACTTTGAATAAACTGCAACGGTTCGAACCCGGCTCACCCTTACATAACGGAGGAGACTCGCGGGGCAAGCCTTCCCAAAAACCGCTCAGGTCCGTGCCACTTTTGTAGCTGACAATTTGATCGCGACCGATGCGAAATACGCGAACTGCTTTCCGTTGTGAAGGCGGTTGCCGGCCTGGCCGGTTGTTCGCGTAGTTGGTGAATTTCGCGGTTGAACGCATGCGCCTGGTGCCGGTTCTACGCCTGGCTTCGGTCAGTGTCAATAGTGAGAACGGACACAGAACGGACACAGGGTGTGGTCAACCAGGCCGGCAACGATAACACTCTGTGCTGAATCCGACTCGCGATAGGAGCGCGGACAGCCAGGTCCGCCGTCCACTTCCAATTTCAACGTTTCCCTTCGCTTTCGAATTTCACGCGGACAAGGCTGTCCGCGCTCCGATGCCGCTGCGCTATGTGACCCTCATTCTCTCTCAGAAGCGGATACGGAAAAATTTCCGCGCTTCGGTCGGGTTCACGAAGTACGGGGATGTCACCGCCATATCGACGAACGGACCCGTCGCTTCATCCGCCTGTTGCAACGTGCCGCGCGGCCAGGACAACAGCATCTGGCTGCCGAACATCTGCACGGCAATGGAGGCCCGCGGATAAACGACAACGCTGAAACTTTGCGTGGCCGTCAGACTGGGCACGCCACTGTCCGTCACGATGATACTGAACGTGTTCGTGCCGGGCGCCGTGGAGGGCGTCCAGTTGAACGTGCCCGACAACGAACCGATCGTCGCGCCGGGCGCCGCACCCGCACCCAGACTGTAGGTCAACGTCTGCGCCGGGATATCGGAATCGGTTGCATTCGCCGTGAAGGTCAACGTCTGGCCCAGCGTGATCTCTTTGTTGGCGATGGGCGCGAGCGATGGCGCCGTGTTCGGCAGGAAGTTCGGCCCGCCCGGCGTCGGCGTCGTCATGGCATAAATGTTCGCCGAACCGTCAACATAACGCCCCTCGCTGACATCGGAGGTCTGCGCGCCAAAGGTGATGGCGTCGATCGTCGTGCCATCGGAGGCAAACAAACCCAGCGCTTCCCCGCCCTTGCTCAAGGCGAAGCTCGCGTGCAAGTCCACAAGGTTGGTGCTGTTCTGGTCGTCCTCGTTATCCGCCCACACCACGAGATAGCCGCCCGGGGGAATGATGTAGTGGCCGTTGTTGGGAATCTGGAACTGGAACTTGTTGGCCAGATTGTCAGTCAACCAGTAGCCGCCAAGGTTCGCCGGGTTGGGGCCGGGGTTGTAAATCTCGAACCAGTCTTCAAACCCGCCATCGGCCGGGTCTGCTGCCGTCAAGGTGTTGTCCGCCATCCACTCGTTGATGTAAACGTTGAGCGGCGGCAAGGAGGCATTGTTCGTGGCGCCCGGCGTGGCGAAGAACATGTTCCCGCGGAAGAACGGTTGTCCGTCCGGAAGGTCGCCATAACTCCAGTTGGACGGCAAATCGGTGTAGGTGAGATAATCCACAATCTGGTTCGTGCCTCCGATCGAGCGCGACAACGCGATGCGACCGCTGCCCGAACTGAGCCGGAAACTGGTGTGGGGCACGCCCGCCACACTTTGCGCCGTTTGACCATCGCACCAGACGATGAGGAAACCGCCGGCGGGAACGGAAGTGCCCGCGGGGAAACTCCAGAGCCCCGGATTGGCGTAATTGGTGGAAAGCGAGTAGCCGGTCAAACTCAATGGCGACGGACCGGGATTGTAAATTTCCACCCACGGCTCGTGCTGACCGAAATTGTCCAGCGGGCCCGAGACGTTGTCCGCCTGCGCCTCGTTGAGCCACAATGTCGGAAACGCCGCCAGCGTGGTGGCCACGGAATTCGCAGTTCCCGGAGTCGCCAGTGCCAGCCCGTTCGAGCCGCCCGCGAGATTCGCGTCGAGCCTCAGGGCAAAAGCAATGTCCGAACTGCCCGTGACGTTTTGATGCACGGACACCGCAATCGTGTTCGGCCCAACGCTGAACGCCGCTGCCGGCAACGTGAAGGATTCCGGACTCGTGGCGTCACCACTGGGCGGTTGCTGGCCGCCCTGAGTCAAGGAGGCATTGGTAATGGTGCCGGCCGGCATCCGGATGCGAGTGGCCTCCGTGCCGTTCACGTAGATGACTGCGCCATCGTCGATGTAGCCACTGGCATTGATCGTAAAGCCGGTGAGATTTGTCGGGACGTTGACCGTGGCGCGGAAGTAGTAGGCATGGCCGGACGTCACATTGTTGGTGGCAATCCGCGGGTCCTTGAGGGTCGTGTTGATCAAAGGGGTAATCGCACCGTTGCTCTCGAAGGCGAGCAAACCCGCGCCACTGGGCCAGGCCGCATCGTTGAACGCCGGTGCGGTCCAGTTCACGCCATCGAGATTCGAGACCTGCATGAACTTCCACGTGTCGGTATAGGTCAACAACGGGATGGATTGCGGCGTGGTAACCGTCGTCGCGCCGACGGACCAGTTGGCTACACGGCTGTTGTCCTGTGCCGCGTCCTGGAGTTGCAGCGCCGCGCCATTGGTGATCACCGGCCAGGGCGACACCGCTTCGTAACGCACGCGATCCACAACAAGGGGCGAATTGGTTGCGGCACCCGGCTTCAACAGACTGACCGTCTCGCCATTCGACTGCAGGTTGCCCGCGAATCCATCATAAACGGGAATGCTCGCGCCATAGGCCGTCATGAACGGCGTGCGGTCTTTGGTCAACACCAGGTAACTGCGCGGCGCAATGAATGAACCGCCCGGGAAATTGTAACTGAGACCGTTCACCTCCCAGCCGGAAAGGTCGAACGTGAAGTTGCTCGAGGTGTTGAACAATTCGATGTATTCGGCGTCCGGCACGGAGGGGTTGAACATGATTTCGTTGATGACCACCGCGTTGACCGGCGACGGAACGCTGCCGGCGTAATTCACGGAGACATTTCCCGTGGCGCCCGGGATCGGCTGGCCCTTGGTGTCCAGGCCCACGACGTTAAACAGGTTGGCGCCGGTTTGAAGCGGCACCGTCGCCACCCAATTGCTGACACTGGTCCAGCGCACCTGCCAGGGCACGCCGTTGATGGTGATCGTCGCCACGCCGACCGGCGCGGTGCCAGTAATGGTGGCGACACCATTGCTCACGGTGGACGAGCTGCTCACCGTGAAGGCGGAAGCCACCGTGGCCAGTTGGTTTTGCAGGAACGTGCGTCGCGCATTGAACCAGAGCTTAACCCCGGTCGGATCCGTGAGCGGCTGACCATCACACCACACAATCCCGTTGGCTCGCAGCGATTGATATTTGGCATCCATCACCGGGCCGTACTTCGCGAGGTTAAACGGACCGTTGATGGCGTCCTCCACCGCGCGCCAGTAGGCCCGCGCAAACGGCGGATGCGCGTACATCCGGCTGATGGTGGGATCTTCGGAGTTGAACAACGGCGCGCTGTTGGGCGGTCCGCCCGCACCATGGGGAGCGGCAACCAGCATCAGCCAGTCCAGGTCGAACATGTAAAGCTGCCACTTCCCATCGAGCGGCTTGTACATGTACATATTCTTGCCGATGGCGTGCCCCCACGAATCGAAATTCACGATGATGTGTTCCGTGGCGAAAATCCGCATCCACTGCTCCACATCCACGAGCCCAAAAGTTGCCGAGGTATAAGGCTCGGGATCGGACGCATTCAAGGCATCGGCCAATGCAAAGATGCTGTTGTAATCGTTCACCCGGTCCGTGGCCCGATACATGAACCACCAGCGATATTTCTCGCGCTTCTTCACACCGCCCGTGGTGTTGAAGATCTGCATGCGCGGTTGCGGGTCGGCAACTAAACCGCCGCCATCGTTGAACTCAAAGGCGCGATCCACTTTGAAGAACGGTCCGTCCGGATCGTTCGGCATCCATTGCTCGAGGAACGAGCTGCCCGGTTGATGCACCGCTTCAAACACCGCCGAGCGCGCATCGTCCGTCACGCCGTTGACGTGCAGGCGAATGATGTAGCGATGGCTGTAAGGCAGGTTGAGTTTGTTCGCGATCCAATAGGCCATCTGTTCCTGCATCGCGGTGGTTTCATTCCCATGTCCGCCGGGCCAGTCGAGCACGAGTCCATCGTCGCCCAAAAACAAATCGTCCTTGGGCAGATCGATACTGTAACCACAGCGCCCCGCCACCGGGCTGCTGAAACTGGGCGCGATGTATGGACTGCCCGCGTAAAGCGCCTTGGTATTGTAAATCGCGCGCTGGTTGTTGAGCACAAACGTCACGTCGAATGGCGAATTGTTCAGCTCAGGGCGGCTCGCCCAGGTGTTCAGTGTGTTCTGCGACATCCAGAGGCGGTAAGCGGGGAAATTCCCGGTCGGCTGCACTTCACCCACTCGCGCATAGCATTCGCGCGCGGGCGCATCGTTGGGGAAGGTGCTCGCCGCGCTGAAACCGTCCACCGCCTGCACATAGAACGCCACCATCGTGCCGGCCGGTTGCGCCGGCACCGTGGCGGTGAAAATCCCGTCCCTGGGCACCGCGTCCCCCGCCGTGCCGTTATCGTTCATCGGCACAAACGTGAACGTCCCGGGGTCAATCCGATACCCGAGTTGTAACGACGACACGCCGTCCGGGTCATGCACGCGCGCGGTGACAACGAACGGTTGGTTCGCCGCCGGCAATACGGGCGAATGTTGCACTTCGGTGATGGCCGGAGGCGCATTCACGACCAGACGACTATTGGCCGCGCCCGGCGTGCCGGGGCTGACGGGTAACGCCATTTCGCCGACGCATTCGAGCCAATTGCCACGCAACCGGAACAGGATTTCCGGATGACCCTTGAGCCAGCGCACGTTCGCGCGAATGGTCACGTTGGTGGTGCCAGAGGCAATCGCGGACGTGAGCGGCGTGCGAATGCGATTGATCTGGTTGTCGCCGCGCTCGACGGCGCGCACATGATAGGAACGCGCGCTGCCGAAACCTTCGGTCGTTTCGTGACTGGACAGTGACTGCGTGCCTTCCGCCGTCCAGCCACTCGCGTCGCCTTCAAACGTCGAGTTGGGAATTCGATTGACGCCGGCCACGATCACTTGAACGTCATCAATGAGACATTCGCCCGCGCCCTGTAACAAGACCTGGAGCTGGTCCGCACTCACGTTGCCATTGTCAATCGTGCCGGTGGCCGAAACCAGCTTCCACGGCGCCTTCTGGGTTTCATTGCTGTCCGCCCAATTTGAAGGAAGTCGTCCATTGGCGCGCGGGTCGATGCGTTCCAGGCTGCTGCCGCCGCCATCCGCCCATTCCCCCCAGCGTCCGCCGTCTTCGTAAGTGACTTCATCCACGACAATCCGGAAGAAGTTCGTCGCCACCACGCTGCCGTTGGTGCTGATGAGCGAGTCCGGTTTGCCGAGCGTGACGCGCTCGCCACCGCCGGAGAGATTCCCGCTCCAGTCGCCAAACACGAGGTTCGGGTTCACGCCGGGATAATTCGCCAGGAAATTCGACCGCACATTGGCGACCACCACGTAGCCATTGCCGGCGATGGTGGTGTTGCTGGGGAAGGTGAAGCTCACGCCGCCGCCCAGCGTCCAGCCGCTGAGATTCACCGGCAGGGCGCTGCGATTGAACAGCTCGATGTATTGATCATCGTCGTTTTCGGTGATCGGGTGATACATCAATTCATTGATCACCACGTCGCTCGCGCGAATCGCCGCGTTGTTCGTTCCGGGAGTTTTTGCCACCAACCGATAGAATTCAGTCGCGCCATCCGGCCAGCGTCCCATGCTGACGCCATTCTCCTGGCCATCGAAACGCACCGCATCAATCACTCGCGTCCGCGCCGCGTTCTTGAAATAAATCGTCTCACCATCGGCACTGAGCGAGAAGCCGAGCGTGGTTTGATTGAATGACACAAAACCATTCGCCGGAATCGTCACGCCGCCGGGAATGACATACTTATCGAGCTCCGGGTCATCCGAAAGGACACAACCCGCAATGCTCACCGGCTGGGTGCTGTGATTGTAGAGCTCGATGTAGTCCTGCTCCGGGTCATCCGTGTGGGCGAGAAACTCGTTGATGAAAACATTGCGCAACGGATCGGCCGTGAATGAGTTGAGCCGGCCGGGCGTACCGCCCACGACGTCGCTCGCCGCCCAGGCGCGCGGGTCATTCTCGCCATAAGACGGGCGCGCCAGCACCAGCGAATGCCCCGTGCCGTCCGCGGCCACGGGCCAGGGCGGCTCGTCCTCATATTCCACTTGCAGGAAAACGCCGCCAATCTGGTTTTCCAACTGCACGATGCCGGCCGAATTGGGAAGACTGCCGGTAAACGGTCCCAGCACTCCGCCGATGCCATACGCACTCTGCAAATCCACCGGCGCTTTGGCCACGACCAGGAAGCCCCCACCGGGAATCATCGTCCCGGGCGGGAAATCATAGCTCACATCTCCCCGCAAGCGGTAGTCGCTCAAATCCTCCGGTTCTCCGCGGGTGTTGAAAATCTCCACGAACTCCAGCTGCGGGTTCGTGGGATGATACATGATTTCCGAAATCACCAGACTGGTGCGACGCGAACTTTGCCCCAGGGTCTCAAACGGCAACGGGCCATTTTCTGCCGCGCCGGTCGCGTTTCCAAAATCACGAAAGGCCGCCGTCGCCAACTCGCCCGCGTTGTGGCTCGCCACCGCAAAACCAAAATGGACCGTGGCGGGCAAGGCGAGACTGGCCGTGCCGAGCTGCGTCCAGTTCTGTCCATCAATACCCGCGTAACCGGTGAAGTCATTGCCGACGCGCCGCAACCGCAGCCAGGTGTTGGGATAGTTCACGGGAAACGATCCGGACAAACTGGTTGGACCATTGCTCGCCCCGCGCGATTGGAAGTAGCACCCGCTGATACTCGGCGTGGCCATGACGCTCACGGAACTTGCGCCCGGCGACAACGCCTCGCGCGCGATCATTCCCGCCTCAGACCACGCATCCGCCAGGGACAACGAATCCAGCCGCACCTTGACGTCGAAATCACCCGTGCGCTGGACATAACTGAATTGGTATTGGTCACTCGATCCCCCCACATCCGCGCCCCCGCCCGAAATATTCAACCCGTTTCCCACCGGCGTCTGGCTGCCGGCCGGCGTCGGAGAACCGATACCAACATTGGCGTAAATGCTCGCCAGGAAATTGGCCTGCGAATTATTGGTGACCGTGTTGGCCGCCACGGATTGGTCGGCAACATTGTTGACCGTCAGTGTGTACGGCGCACCATCGGTCATCGCGGCCACGGTCAACACCACGTTGCTCTGCAAGGGGTCCAGGACGACGCCGGAAATCGCGCGCGGCCCGTTCGTGCCCACGAGGGAATAATTGGCAATGTTCGTGGCTGTGTTCGGTTGCACGCGTTCGGAGTATCTCGCAAGCACTTGCGTCAACCCGAACGATTGAGCCCCCAATAACACCGGGCGGGTCGTATCCGCAGTCACCGTCAACGTGGCCGGACCACTGGTGACCACCTGGCTGACACTGCTCACGAAGTTCGAAGCCACCATCCGATACACGGAATTATGATCCGCCAGTGCCGCGAAGAAGGTATAGGTGGAATTCGTTGCCCCCAAAATGGGCGCACCGTTGCGCAGCCATTGCACCGTCGGTGAAGGCACGCCGGCCGCCGCCGCGCGGAACGTCGCCGCCGTGGCTTCCACCACGTTCGTACTGCTGGGGTGCGCGGTAATAATTGCCGGGGTCGGCGGCGCGACTTCACCGCTGACGGCGTACACCGCGGTCGCGCCCGCCGAGGCAACTTTGTCGAACGTAATGCTCACCAGTGGTTTGTTCGCCAGGCCCAGCAACGCGGCCAGGTCAATGGTGGTTTGGTAGAAACGCGGATTTCCGGGCGTGCCGCTTGTCCCGCCGTTGTTGAGGTTGATTCGTTCGAAGCCCGACAGCGCAAAGTTGGGATTGTTGAACCAATCCTGCGCGTTGTAGGTGGTGGTGAACGAGGAGCCGTCGTTGAAGTTCAACGTGACATTCGGGGCGCCGCCGCCGCTGGATGAATTGGCAATGACGGCAATCCGGCTGAACGTTTGTGCGGTGGCCAGCGTCAACGTTCCCTGAGTCAGGCCGGTTGCCGTGCTCAGCACCAAAGCGTTGTTGCTCGTGTAGGGTTCGAGCTGAAAGGTTGTATTGTCTCCGACCTCACTGACAAAACTGCCACCGACGGGAAGTCCGAAGCCTTTGCCCGGCAGCCCGGCCTCATAATACACCTGGCCTTCGCCGGGTCTCAGTTCCACCGCATAGCCGAAATAGGGCGGGCCGGAAGCCGTGCTTTCAAGCACGACATCGAGATTAAAACCCGTCACCGCCAGCGGCGTCATATCCGCACCCCTGGTCTCTGATAAGTCAGCCCCCGCCGCCAACAACAGACTCGTGATTACCGCTCCGGTTCGAAACGAATGACAATAACGCATACAACACAACACTCTCAACGCGCGAACGCCTCGCGCAACATGGCGATACTCTTGGGCACGGCGACGTCTGGCGACTCCTTGCCTTCAAACTCGAGTGAGACGAAACCATTATACCCGGCTTCCGTCAGAATTCCAGCGATCCGCTTGTAATCCAGGTCCAGCGTGTACCACTCGCCGCCGCCATAATAAGTTTTGGCCTGCACAAACACGGTCTTTGGCGCGATCATCTTGAGTTTGTCATACGGGTCTTCCAGGAAGTTCCCCGTGTCCATCAGCGCTCCCAGCCACGGTGATTTAATGCTGTTCAAAATTCGCAACTGTCCTTCCGGCGTGCGCGCCAGTCCCCAGTGATTCTCCAGGGCCAGCATCACGCCACACTCCTCCGCCTTCGGCAAACAACGCTCGATGCCATCAATGCACCACTTGAACCCCTCCTCTTCCGTGTGCCCCGGCAGAATCGGTTCGATCCCGCGCTGGCGCATGAGTTCGTCGAAACTCGCAATCGTGTTCCACCGGCCGGTGTTCACGCGCAAACAGGGCACGCCCAATTCATGGCAGATCTCAATGCACTTCTTCGTGTGCTCGACATGTTCGGTGACCTTGGCCGGATCCGGATTGACGAAGGACTGGTGCGTCGAGAGGCACACCAGCGCCAGACCATTGCGAAACGCCTGGCGCTTCAGCTTCTGCAAGTACGCGCGCTGCGCCGCCGTGAGCGGCTCGCGCTCCGGAAGGTCCATTTGCCGATGCAGAATATCCACGCCTTCCACGCCCAGGTCCGCCGCCTTGTCGATCACCGTTTCAATCGAGACTTTAGGATCCCGAAAGTGCCAGTAGGAGTACGTCGCGATGGCGAGCTTGATCCGGTTCTGGCGCGCGGGCGCGCCGGCGCTCTGCGCCACGCTGTTTGCGGTCAGGCCCAGACCCGCGGCCGCCGCCGCACCAGTGGTGAGGAATTCTCGACGGTTCATAGGTTTCAGCGATTGGCGGTTCTCACGGGCAGCGAGCGGACCTTGATATTGCGGAAGGAAATCTGGCCGTGGTCACCCTGCAACGCGATGTAGCCTTCGCCGGACTTCGCAAACAACGGCATGCGCGAAAACTTGCTGGCGGCCACGCGCGCTTTGAAATCGTCACTGCCAATGACGTAATCAAAATACTTCACGCCATTGATCCAGTGCTCGCACTTGTCGGGACTGATCACGAGCCGGACCTTGTTCCATTCGCCCGCGGGTTTGGTGGCGTCGAGCGGCTTCCCGGTCTTCGGATCGTCCGCCGGTTTATACAAGGCGTAGAGCCAGCCGCAGCGTTGCGGGTCTTTCGCCTTCGCGTTGTCTTCAAGCTGGAACTCCGGTCCGGTGGCCCACACCGCGCCACCTTCGTCGGTCACGTGGAAAATAATCCCGCTGTTGCCGCCCTCGGAGATGTTGTATTCCAACTCCAGTTCAAAGGCGCGAAACTTCGCCGTGGTCACCAGATCCCCGGCGTTTTGCGGATCCGCGCACACCAACATGCCGTCTTTCACCTGCCAGCCGGGACGCACGCCGTCGCGTTTGAAATTATGCCAGCCGGCAAAATCCTCGCCGTTGAACAACAGCCGCCAGCCCGCAGCACGTTCTTCGTCCGTCACAACATTGAGTCCTGAAGCCAGGCGCGCGTCGATTTGCTGCTTCACGGATTGCTTCCATTCATCGTTCAATTCGCTCAGCGCCTTGCCGGTCAATTCCCGCCAGAGCTCATCCGTGTATTTGCCCTGCCGGCACGCCGCATTCACTTTCGCGATCAACTCGTTGGTCTTGCCATACTGCTCAACGACGTAGTTGAGGAAGTTGGCACTAATGCGATA
The DNA here is from genome assembly GCA_036274115.1 of Verrucomicrobiia bacterium. Taxonomy (GTDB): domain Bacteria; phylum Verrucomicrobiota; class Verrucomicrobiia; order Limisphaerales; family JADLHS01; genus JADLHS01. The sequence continues at coordinate 30,563 of DASUGI010000011.1, read as the reverse complement.
CATGCCGTCGTAGTTGAGCGTCTGATTGCGGCGGGCCATCAGCCAGATCAGGTCCGCGCCGTGATTCTGCGGTTCATACTTGAAGAACCGGATGTAATCGGGAATACCCTCCACGAGCCACCCGGGCGGACGCTTGGCGTCGGGATCCCGGCGGCGACCGCCGTATTGCTGCACCACGTGCACCACCTCGTGCACGAGTGCGCCCACCGCTTCGCCCTTTAATTCCCGCTTGAGCCAGGTGGAGTTCGCCGTGATGCGCGACCCGCCCGCGGCGGCCACCCCGTCACCCGGTCGAATCAAAATGGTAATCTGCTTCGGTGGCGCAAAACCTTCGCTCGGCAGCATCGCTGCGATTTTGGGAAACCAATCGGCCAGCACCGGCGCGAGTTGGTCCGCCGCCCATTCCTTCAACTCCGGCGCGCGCGCGGTGTCGATCGAGAATTCGCAATAGCCGTCGCTGGACTTGAAGACGTACGGCGCGGCCGCAACCTCCGCCGCCGCCACATTCGTGGCGCCGTGCTCGATCACATCAATCTCGCTGTAAAAGGTGTTGCCAAAAACATCGCGGGCTTCCGTCCGCGAAATGTCGAACAGCAGATAGCGATACTTGCCCAGGATGCCATCCGAATCGGATATACTGACGCCATGTTGCCCGCCGCCCGCCCCGGATTTGGGCCGGGTGTCAACGGTCGCAATCGGCTTCCAGCCACTGGCAACCAGATCGGTATCCTTCTGCGGACGTTCCACAAAGCCCGCCGCGGTCCCGTCACTGGCGAAGAGTTTATAGACTTGCGGTCCGCGTGCGTCGGGATGCCGTGAGTACGTATTGACCTGTTTAACTTCAACGATGCGCTCGAGATCGAACAACAACCGCCCGCCCTCCGTGCCGGCATCAAAGAAAAAGTTTGCCTCCGGCTCGTCAGCCTGGGCCGGGGACAGTCCATCACGCAAGGTGGCGATACCTCCGCTATTGGGATCCACGACGCCGGCCAGGATTCTTACGCGGCCCGCCGTGGCCGCGTCGCCTTTTGCCGGCGCGGGCACATTGGTAAACGTGAAGGGCAATGCGCCACCCGCATCATCGCGGAATGCGGTGTTCACTTGAACGCCGGCCTGGCCACTCAATGCCAGTGCGAACAAGCAGGCTCCAACCCATGCGTGGCGATTCATCAATGGTACCTTCATAGAAATAAAACGGTTAACGCTACGAACCTTGATTCGTGCTTCTTTCCTTTGAGACGAAAAACGGAGAGCCAGGTTTTGGCCCAGCTCTCCGTCTGAATTACTCACCGATCAACGAACGATTACGGCACTTGAATCCGCAGGCGGTAGTTATTCAACAGCCCGGCTGCCGGTACCGTCACCTGATTTTCGTCACCCACTTGATTGACCGTGGCGTTGACATCCTGCCAGTTGGCCGGGTTGGCGAGGTCATTATTGGACTGCAACCCGTAGCCACCGATGGAGGACGGCCAGGACAGGAGCACATTGTTGCCCGCCGCCGCCGCCGCCAGACCAGTGATCGGCACAAAGGTGAAGTTGGAAATCACCTGAGTTGAAACCACACCGCCATCCGCACCGGTGAATCCGACATAGGCGGTGTTGCCACCGACCACGGCAGGAATGTTCACCGGGATGGTCGCGTTGTACACATTCGCGGTGTTGGATTCGACGAGCGTGACTCGCAAAGTGCCCGCCGCGTACCGGAGGCTGACGAAGAGCGGATTAACGCTGCCGATGACGACCGGGCTGGGAACCGTCCAGGCTCCAGTTCCGGGAACTGCTCCGTTTTGCAGCAGCGCGACACCGCGGGTATTGGGTTCGTAGATGTTAATGCCCAAGCCCACGCTGGGGGTAATGCCCGCATACCCCAAGGCACCGCCGCCGCCACCGAGCGCCGTCGCCCCACGCGGGTCGTTCTGGATCGTAAACGTCGCGCCGTCGGCGCCACCGCCGCCCACGTCGTGATACACGAACGAGGCATTGAACGCACCGATATAGAGCGGAGCGTTGTAGAACACGCTTCGAGCCGTGCTGCCCGCACCGGAGGTCAACGTCACCGTGCCAGTGTCCATCGTGGGCAGGGCCGGAGTGCCTTGCAGGGTCCAACCCGCTCCAGCCGCGTTCAACATGGGGATCGGCTGGACCGTCACCGCACTGAGGGTGCTCGGAACCGGGCCACCCTGGCCGTTGCTCACGAGCAACTGGTAGTTGCCGGTGTCATCCGCGCCCGCATAGGTGATGACCAACACGTTGCTGGTCGCACCACTGATGCGGCCGCCGTTGGACAGATTCGCGCCATTCTTCTGCCACTGGAACGTGAAGGGAGCGGTGCCGCCAACGGTCACGGCGAGGACGAGGGGCCGGCCGGCATAAATGAACTGAGAGGCCGGGATGTCCACCAGGATCGAGGGCGGACCGCCAACCACGGTGAGCTGGGCCACTGAACTGGTCACGGCACCGTAATTGTTGGTCACCACCAGTTGATAGTAGTTACCGCTCTGCGCCTGAGAGGTCGTGAACGTGAGATTCGAGGACGTTTGTCCCGGCAGCGGGCTCAATGGCGACGCCCCATCGGAGAGATACCATTGATAGCCCACCGTGCCCGCACCGTAGGCCGACGCGTAAAACGTGACGGAAACATTTTCCGCCGACGTGGTATTGGTCGGCTGCATGGAAATGATCGGCGGTTGCTGACCCGCCAGATAGTGCGTGAGAATCTGGCTCGGCGTCAGTGCCGAGTTATAGATTGCCACATCATCAATGAGTCCATTCCATTGATTGTCATACTCAGCCGTACCGCCGGACTTACGCGCCCCGATGGCCATCGGCAACGGCTGATTGAGGATGCCGTTGGCGGTCGGAATGTCTCCCGTGGCGGCCAACAGGCCATCGACGTAGAGGTAAACCTTGCCGTTCGGTTGGTCGCAAACGCCAACCAGGTGACGCCAGACCGGTTGCAAGGTGACGGGGTCGAAAGAACTCTTGGTGCTCAACGCGACGCGGCCATTGCCCGCGGCATCACGCACCAGGAACCGGAAATTCTTTACTGGCGTGCCGATGACGTCCAGGACGAATTGCTCCGTGCCGGTACCCGTGCCAGCATTCAACGCTCCGTTCCAACCTTTGGATACAATTGCCGCATCCACAGTCTGGTTTCCGCCATACACCCAGGCTTCCACGGAGAATGTGGCTCCCGGAGCATTGGTGGGACGCGAGAAGTCTACGTCGTTAATGTTGGCAACGTAACTGTTTTGCAGACTGAAAGAACCGAACTGGCTGGCGGTGTCTGCATCAGCGATCGGATTATACCCGGGCAGCGCGATGACCGCGTTGCTGAAGTAACCATTGCGACCGCCACGATAATCGTGCGCAACAACACCATTGTTGCCGGCGGCATTGTCCGGCCCTTCATTCAGTCGCCAATAACCAAGCGGATTGTTGGCCAGGACTGCCGTTGGATACATCTGAGTCGGAGCAGCAATCACAGTCAAAGTGGCACTGCTGCTTTGAATCTGACCGAAGGAGTTGGTAGCTCGGCAACTGAACGTCGTGCCCGTATCAGCCAACTGCGCATTCGGAAACGTGTAGGTGGCATTGGTCGCACCCGCGATCGGCGTGCCCCCTTGGAACCACTGATAGCGGGGCGCCGGATTGCCGCTGGCCGAAACCGTGAAGGACGGCGACCCGCCCACGAATACCGTGACGGCGGGATCCGGCTGCCGCACCCAAACCGGCGGGTTCGGCACGAGAGAACCCAGCAGTTCAATTTCGCTAATCTGCATGAGCGTGGTGGCTCTAGTTTGAACGTTGTTCGTTATCAGCACGCGATAGGAGTTGTATCCGACGGCATTGGCGAAATCGACCTGGATGACGTTCTGGTTCAGCGCGTCCAACGGGGTGGAGCCAGGAACGTTGTTACGACCCGTCGGTAATGCCAGCGTACCGATCAACCGTCCACCCGTGATCGGACTCCACGTGGAGCCGTCATTCGAACCTTCGAGCGAGTAATCCATGGGATCACGATTGTCGTCGTCGTTGGCACAGAAGAACCGCATGGAGGTCACAATGGAAGCGCCGGACACGGGGGTGACCGTGTAACCCACCGGGCCAAGGAACGGCAGCACTTCATTCAGAATGCCGCGGCTCAACCACTTTTGCGACTGGCGGTCAATTGCCTGGGCAATTCCTTCAGCAGCGGGGGTGGTGTCAGTCGCAAAGCTTGAGATCGTGTCGCCCAGCGCCGTACCCACCAGGATGCTGCTGTTGGTGGTCAGGATCATCACGGTTGCGACCTGGCTGGTAACCGCACCGTGTGGATTCGACGCCACGCACAGGTAGTCGAAGGAGTCAGCGGGGGTGGCGTTGCTAATCACCAGCGCGCTGGTGGTGGCACCGGAAATTCGCCCGCCGTCAACCACGTTGGCAAAGGTGCTGTAATCAAAGCTGTAGAAGAGGTCGCGCAAGCCACCGCCGCGAGGAGCCCGCTTCCACTGATAGCTAATGGGACCGGTGCCCGCGATATTGGTGACGGACAAGATCACGGTGTTGGTGCCTTCCCAGCGCTTGATCAAAGTCCGGTTATTGGCAACCGCGTTGGCCGGCTGACCCGGGCGCGGGCTGCCGTTCACACCAAACACCGGCGGCACGGCACCCACAGGCGCACCGCTGACCGCGAAGATGGATACCACGCGGGTATTGGCGCCGTTGGTGAAGTTCAGAGTGATGTTGGTGATCACGCCACCGCTGTTAGCGATGTCAATCACACAGTCGTGCAACCGCGGCACCGGGAGACTGCCCGCCAGGTCGCGAAAATCTAACCAGTAGGGATAGGAAATAAATGGATTCGTACGTCGCTCCGCCACTTCGTTGACGGTGCGAGTCATCGGGGCTACACGGCCAAACGAAGTGTAGGCCCATGGGGTGGCGCGATTGTGCCAATCGGGAATAAAGAGGGCATTGGTTTCAGATGAACCGTCCTGGAAGTGGATGACCACTGGAAGCGTGGTGTCACCATTGGCAACACCGGCGAGGAACGACAGAGCCCCGTACGAAGCCGGCGTCGCAAAGCTGATGTTTGCGCTGGTGAGGTGCTGCGCCAGCATGGTTGCACAGTTGCCGGCATAGCTCGAAGGCATCGTGTACCGGGCTCTATTCCAGGCACTCGTGACGGAGCTACCCGCCACCGGAAGGCCCGTGGTGGGAAGTGGCGCGTAATAACCCCTCTCATACCACGTGCTGCCAGTTTTGTTCGTGCCACCATCCATGGAAAGAGTGATATGGTTGGTCAAGGTAAAAGCTCCCGTCACGCCATCATTCCGGCCAATTCCAGTGGTGGCCGGACCATCGGCTTCCACCACGACATCGTGATTAAAGCCCGTCACGACGAGGGGAGTGAAAGTAGCAAAATCCGTGGAGCCGCTGACGGCGAAAATCACCGCGCGACCATTGTTGTTCGTGTTGTTGTTCCCGCCCGAGCCGGAATAGAAAAAGTCAATGCTGGTGATGACTCCGCCCGGGTTGTTCACCGCGATATCGGCAGCGAAGAGTGCGCCCGCGGGACTGCCGCCAACGTTTTGCACGCCGCCGTCCATGGCGACGCGGCCGGAGTTGTTATACACGTTGGCCGCGCCATTGAACCAATCAAGCGAACTAAACGTGCCCTCTTCCGTGCTGGTATCGGCGAAGTGGATCCGATAACCCACCAGCACCGGGCCGTTGCCGGAAGCAGTCAGAAACGACAGCACGCTGTACGCACCGGGGGTCGTCAGCGTCAGCGACCCGCTCGAAACTGGGGTGGCTCCACCTGCGTTCTTGCCGACCAGCACCGCGTTGTTCGCGTGATAATCCGGCGGCAGTAGAAACACGCGATCCAGCGTGGCATTCGTAACAAATGAGCCGGCCGGCGGCATCCCGGTGGTGGGCGCAAGCTGATTGTAGCCTTGCTCGTAAAATGTAGCACCGTTCTTGTTAGTACCTTGATCCATGGTGGCAGTGACCACAGAACTGAGGGCGGCCGGAGCCCCGGCTTCAACCACCGGGTCGTTATTGAAGCTGGCCGGGTTGAGTGGGATGGGGGCGAAGTCTGCGTATGCTGTGCCATACAGGCCAAGCATTGCTCCACCAGCGAGCAGCAGCGTTCTGAATACGTGGGTTCTTTTCATACGTTTGTTTGTGGGCTGTTGGGTTACTTGTAAAAGAGGACAACTTTGGCTTTCACGCGTGGGGACAACATTTCTCCGACCTCTTAGCGGCGAGCCGACGTGCGTTCCTTGATCCATTGCCAATCAACGCTGCCGCCGCACGCCACTCGCGCAACCGGCGTCGGAGCCTTGGTGCGGTTGTCCCGCCATTTGTGAATCTCGGAATGACCGTCAGCGAAAGCAAAACCACCCCCCATGTTGTGGTAGGTCGCGGGAAAATCGATCCACTCAGCCGTGGCCACGTTAACGGCAAACCCGCCATCGTTCAGACTGCGCGCCTCTTCATCCAACAGCACCCAGATCGAAGCCGGTCCGGCGTTCCCGCTGAAATCGGATGTTTTGCCAAAGGTCCGGTAGGGATTGCCGCTCCGGTGTGAATGAGACCCATCAAGCCAGGGGCCATTCACTGCTTTACTGCCGGGCGCTTGACCAACTGCGGAATGGCCCTGCCCGTTAGCAAAATTCACACAAACACTGCCGACCGCCTGATTCATTGCAAACGTGCGAGCGGCAGGTACGGTTTTGTTCAACATGGAAAGATCGGTCCCTTGATACCGACCCGTGCGCTTGTCCGCCGGACATTTATAGATGGACGTGTTCTTTCCCGTGTACGGAGCAAGCATCGCCACGTTTTGATCTTTGAAAAGGTCCGGATTAAATTCCGCGCTACCGCCAGGGCCAGCCTGCCCGGGACACCAGTTGTGGCCAGCCAAAGTATTACCATCGTCCGGATTGGGCGGATACCAGTCGCGATAGTCCACGGTGTAGAGGTGCATCGCCAGCATCATCTGCTTGCCATTGTTCAAGCAATACACCTGCTGTGCCTTGGCCTTGGCCTTGGCCAGGGCGGGCAACAGCATGGCCGCCAGAATCGCGATGATGGCTATGACAACCAACAATTCAATAAGCGTGAATCCCTTGGTTTTGGATGGGTGGTGAATATTCATGCTGAAAACTTTGAACCGGCGACTGCTCTTTGTCCAGCCACCGCTCGACAACAAGGCCCGCGGAGGTCGGTTCGCACGCCAAAACTCCGCTCGTATAGATGACAATCCTGCACGGCTTGGTTGTGATAACTGTTGATAGTGTGATTCTTCACTGTGGGACAATGGCTTCAATGTGAAAGATGTATCATTTATTGTATTCTTGTAGCTTTGGACGTCACTCCGAAGCTACCGGCCACAAACTTCGCAACGCGCTGGCCGGACGGTCGCCCGGGCCAACGGCCCATTTATAATCAGGCGCTGACGTCATTTCGAAGGTCAACTCTCCGCCGGCCGCCAGCTGCGCGTGCTCCAGGAAGGTGCGATGGAACGCACTGCCATTAAGCCGCGCCGCCTGAATGTAGGGTCGCTGGGGACCATTCATCTTCGCGGTGACCACAAACTCTTTTCCTCCCGGCAAACGAATCGTGCAGCGATCAAACAGCGGACTGCCGATGAGATACTGCGTGGTGCCGGGAGTAACCGGATAAAAACCCAGAGCGCTGAACACATACCAGGCGGACATCTGACCCGTATCTTCGTCGCCGCACATTCCGTCCGGCGTGGATTGATACAAACGGCCCATGACTTCGCGCACGCGTGCCTGCGTCTTCCAGGGTTGCCCCACGTAGTTGTAGAGATAGACCATGTGCTGGATGGGTTGGTTGCCATGCGCGTATTGCCCCATGTTCAACGCCACCATCTCGGTCATCTCATGAATCATCCCGCCGTAGGTCCCCACCTTCACATCCGGCGGTGTGTAAAACACTCCGTCCAGCTTCTTCGCAAACGCGGCATCGCCTCCCATCAACTGGACCAGACCCGGCACGTCCTGAAACACGCTCCAGGTCCAATGCCATGAATTGCCCTCGGTGAACGGGCCGCCCCATTCCGTCGGATCAAAGTTCTCGCACCACGAACCGTCCTCCTTGCGCCCGCGCACAAAACCGAGTTCAGGGTCGAATACGTTGGTGTAGTTCATCGCGCTCTTCGCGAATGCACTTGCCTCCGCGTTACGTCCGATGCGGCGAGCCAATACCGCCGCGCAGAAATCGTCATAGGCGTACTCCAACGTCTTGGCGGTGGCTTCGCGGACATTCGGATACGGCGTGTAGCCCAGCTTCTGGTAAAACTCCGCGCCGTCGCGCCCAATCGCGCGGCAATTCTTCGGCGCCTGGGTATTCGCATCGCGCACCATCGCATCCACCGCCCGGCCCGCGTCGAAGTTCGTGATGCCTTTCACCCACGCGTCGGCAAACAACGAAAACGCGTGATTGCCAATCATGCAATCGCGATGGCCGGGACTGGACCACGACGGCAACCAGCCACTCTGCTCGTAGGCCGCGAGGTTGCCCTGCATAATCTGGGCACTGATTTCCGGGAACAGCAGATTGTAAAGCGGATGCGAAGCGCGGAAGGTGTCCCAGTAACCCGTGTCCGTATAAAGATAACCACTGTGAATCTTGCCGTCGTACGGACTGAAATAAACCGGCTGATTGTTCTCGTCGAACTCGAAGAACCGATGCGGGAAAATCAGACTGCGATAGACCGCACTGTAAAACGTTCGCTGCTGTTCCTCCGTGCCGCCTTCCACCTTGAGCCGGTTCATCGTTTCATTCCAGGTGGCGTCGGCCTGCTTGAGCACGGCGTCAAAATTGCGTTTGCCAATTTCGCGCTCGAGATTGCGCTGGGCCTGGGCCGGGCTGATATACGACGACGCCACCTTGCAACTGATCGGTTTCCCTTTGCTCACTTTGAACTTCAAATACGCCCCGGCATGACGCGTGGCCAGTTTGGTTTGCCCTTCATTGACCGCTTCCGGAGTCCACGTGCCGTAATCGGCAAAGGCACGATCAAACTCGATCACAAAGTAGTTTGAGAAATTGTTCGGCACCCCGCCGTTGTTGTTGCGGCAGATGCCGACGACTTTCCTTTCCTTCGGAAAAACTTCGACCACCGAACCATGGTTAAAGGCATCCAGCACGATGTAACCGTCACCACGCTCTTCAAAGGTGAAACGGAAACTGGCGGCGCGCTCGGTCGGGGTCACTTCCATCGTGGCCTTCCACGTATCGAGCCGGACCTTATAATAGCTCGGTCGCACCACTTCAGTCTCGTGCCGAAACTCCGACGCCCGATCGTCCTCCTTGACCGCGAGTTTGCCGAATACGGGCATCAACGAGAAGTTCGCGTAGTCGGCAATCCACGGACTCGGCTGGTGCGTCTGGCGAATCCCGCGGATTTTGTTCTGGCGGTACTGGTAATAAAAAGAATCGCGTTGCGGCTGCGTGTACGCCGACCACGCGTTCATCGGAAACGGCATGGCGATGGCGGGATAGGTGTTGCCGTGTGAAAAGCCGTGGGTCGAATCCGTGCCTTGCAACGGATTGGCCAGCTCGACAAGTTGCGTTCCGGAGGCGGTTGCCAGGGTCGCTCCGAGGAATCCTGCGGTGAGGATCAAGAGCGCGTAACAAAAAGACCAGGCGGAGTGCGCCCATCCTCGGGCGCAGCGATGCGGCCCTACGAAAAGCCCTTCAAAATCCCTGTCCCTTCTTAGGTTGGCGGCCGTTGCTGTGGCCGGAGACGGCCACACTCCGCGTTTTGTTACCTGCTCCAATTTTAATGTCGTCATAAGAAATCTAGAAGTTGATCGTCAACGTGCGTGGGCGCGCCTCGTTTTCAAAACGAATCCAAAGCAGCTTGTCCCGGGCAGAGTACGAAAAATCCTTCAACTCCTGTCCTTCCAATGTGATTTCCCGGGGCGCGCGTGGCGCATACAAAAGCATCACGCCAGGAGTCCGCGCCACACCTTCCACAACAAGTGACAGGTGGCGGGTTACCGGTGACTTGCTCCTGTCACTTGTCACCTGTCCCTTGTCACCCATCTTGTCACCTTCAACCAGTAACGCCTTGCCCGCCGAAGCGAGAACCTGCGGCTCGGTCCCGCGAACTTGCTTCAAGTCACGCAGCAAGTAGCGGCCATTCGGCTCGATGCGCACGCTCTCGCGCACCCGCAACTCCGGGTCGAACAAATTCACGTAACGCCCCCGCAAGGTCCTGGCGTCACCCCGTGAGATAGTTTCACTCGGCTTGGCCACAGCGCCGGCGCGGGTTATCTCACGGGGTGAACCTTCCCTCGATTCATCGAGCCCGGCGGCGACCACATAGGGTCCGCGTTCGAGCAATAGATAATTCGTCTCGCGCCACTTGAGCTTCGCCCACTTCGCCGCCTGCCTGACGGCGGCAACCACTCGCTGGTCGCCTTCATCACTGGCCGCGAATGTCGCGGGGTCCTGGCACAACCACAGCACTCGCCCCTTGCCGACCGGTGTGCCCGAAAACGAACCGGCGAAACGGTGAATCGGTGAGCCGGCGCCCGTCGCCGTTTCTCCGTCTCTCCGTTTCTCCGTTTCATGTCCCGCCAGTGTCTCCCCCGACTTCCCAATACCCAACCGCTCAAACAAATGTTCGCGCGGGGTTGCGTAATTCAGTCCCTCACTATTCCACCAGTCGGTCACGCGGTTGTACGGATCCGCATCATCATCGCAAACCACCAGCGCACCGCCGCGCTTCACCCAGTCCGCCAGAGGCGTGTGAACGTCGGGCGAAAGCGGCTTCTGCCCGTGATAACTGAGCAGCAACACCCGGCAGTTATCCAGATAACCCGGCAGAGTCACATTCTCCAGTTGCACCGGCGTTACCGGCATCCCGCGCTTCAACAGCGGCAGCGCCAATCCGTAAACCTGGCTGAGATGCTCGTCGCTCGCGACCGGTTCTCCGCGTTGGAACATCAACGAGTCGCTGATGATCAGGCCAATGCCGGTCGTTCCGCAGTCCCACTTGATGCGATCCTGCTTCATGTCGTTCAGCGCGTTCATGACCACTTGCAACTCCGTCGCGTAAGCCGGCGGAATCAGCTTCCGGCTCTCGGAGCGGCGCGGGTATCTCCGACTAAAAATCCGCTCCGGCCAGGGCGCAACTTCAAACTGCCAGACCTCCGGTTGAAACAGCGATGCCGTGAGCGTGCACTCCCAATTGCGCTGATAGTCGTCCCAATCGTGATTGGGATTATCTTCGATGGGATCGTTCAGATACCAGACCGTGCGGCCGGTCGCGCGAACCAGATTCTGCATCGCGCCGTATTCCAGAAATGCCGTCTCGAACGTGCGCTCCTTCACCACGCCGCGGTATTTATTGGGCTCCCGTGACGTGCCCGTCCACACCTGCGCGATGTAACCGTCGCAACCCTTCAACCGCGCCAGGCTCGACTCGGGGCTCACAATTTCCCACGACGCGTAATTCAACAGACTGTGTGTCGGCACATAGCAGCGAACCCGTCGCCCGGTTCGCTTATTATAGTCCTGCACATAATCGAACACCTGCTGCAAGGCGCGGCGATAGAGAAAGTATTTCAACCTGGAAGCCCGCCACTGCGCGTCCACGGAACGGTGTGGTGCTTGCCACGGCTCACCATAATAACTTTGCCACTCGCGCTTGAATCCCTCGGAATACCCGGCGTTGACCCAGTATTCCGGCTCTTCCAGATGAATGGCCTCCGCGCCGGCGTCCAAAGCGCGTTGCACTCCCACGCACAGGAACTTCCCGAAATTCGTTCCCGGACACATGTAATAGACGTCGCCACCGTGACTGCTCTTGCGACCATCGCGCACCGTCTGGGCTTCGTCCTCGTGATTAATGCCGTCGAAGCGGCCATAAAGATAATCCTGGTAATTGCCCCATGACACACCGGTCATCACGTGAATGCGATAACCGCGATCGCGCCACGTCTGGATGCGCTCCGGCAATTTGGCATCAATGCCGTACACGATCGCCACGTCCGAACGAAGATTGCTGAGTTCGCTCCAACTCTGGCCGGTTTGAAAACAAGTGCGCTCCCGTTGCTGTTGGGGATCGAGCGGAAAGGCCGGTGGATTGGTCGCGGCGAACGCGCACGAACAGCCGCCAAAGAATAGCGCCTTCAAAAAACTTGCCGTCGCGCGCTTCATCGGAGCGAAGATTTGGTTTGGGGCGATTTCACCTGCCATTCCTCTCCAGATAAAATGCTTGAGTCGCCCGGGTGCTGTCTTGTGGCATGAAATGGCGACACCGCGATTCCGAAACGAAATTTAGTCCATAAGTGGAAAATACTTTGGCCCTCGGACGGATTTTGTCTCACCTCCCTTCATAGCCTGCCGCCATGAAACTGACGCAACTCATTGAAACCATCACGCAACAAACCAGAACGGTCGCCCGGTTCGGAACGGCCCGATTGATCCAAATGCCCAGCGGGCGCTTTCTCCTGGTCGGAGGCACCACCGACGAGCGTTTCGCGGCGCGCGAGTGGGCCAGTCTGTTCCTGCACGAAGCCGTGCTGAGCGATCGCGAAAAGCTCAACGCAGCGTAGCAGGAATGATCCGTTCCCGAGCGCGCTCGTCCTCGGGCGCAGCAACGTAGTACCTACCAGGGTGAACTTTTTTCGGAAATCGACAGGCGCGACCCGGCATTCATCTTTCACCAGGCCCGCAAGCGGGAACGGGCCAGCCGGTTCCTGCGCTTCGGCAACCGGTGGAACGCCCGCACCTCTCCGAGGGTGCGGGTTGTTACTCAGTTGTTATTCTTTGTGATTTTGTTGGTGGTGCCACTGGTGATCCAGGCTCGCCGCCAGCCTGCCTGCCTGACATATCCGTACGCTGCCAAAGCCACGAGCAAACCCGGAATTCCCCGGCCAATGACAAACGGCTTGCGCGCCACCAATCCGAGGTCCACCAACAGATAACTGCCCGGTCCGCAAGCCACGAGTCCGCCCACCAACATCCGCCAGCGCGACCGGAATGGCGCCAGTGCGGCGAAGAACAACGCCGCTCCCAATGTCTTCGGCGTTCGCGCGCGGGTTGTTCATCGCCGGTTGAATCCGGCGCCACCATCAAGCCGCAACCTCCGGACAAAAGCCGATTTCCAACAACGTCTGCGAACGATGAAAGGTCAACGCGTGGCGGCGGCTTCGCCGGGCCTGGTTTCAGCCAAACCGTTTCCTTTGAAACTCAGTCCGTAGCCGAAGGCAAATGCGGATTCCGCTTTCGAGCTCTTGCCGGCACGCGGCCAGGCTCGCGGCAATTTGCCCGTGGGTTTGAAGTCGCCGAACAACACATCGGCAACACCCATCCCCTCGGTACCGGGCAGCCAGGCGGCGATGAACGCATCACTGGAATCCAAAGCCTCACCCAACACCAACGGCCGGCCGGATAACAGGATGGTCACGACCGGCGCACCGCTTTGTTTGGCCTTCTTCACGAGGGCCACATCCGCCGCCGGCAGGGAAAGATCTTTGCGATCCCCTTTTCCTTCCGCGTAGGGGATCTCACCAATCACCACAACAACCATGTCCGCGGATTGGATTCCCGCGCCATCAGTGGAATGCGTCACCGTCGAATGGTTCCCCACCGAGCGCCGAATCGCCTCCAGAATGGTCGTGCCTCCCGAGGTGACTTTTCCCGTTGCGCCCTGCCAACTGATCGTCCAACCGCCGCATTGCATTCCCAAATCATCAGCCGCCTTGCCCACCACAACCACGCGCTTTGCATTCCTGGACAACGGCAATGCGGAACGCTCGTTCTTCAACAAGACCAGCGATTGACGCACGCATTCCCGAGCTACTTTGCGATGCGCTTCAGAGCCAATCGCCGCCGTCAGGGCGTCCACCGATTGGGGCTCGAACACGCCAGTCTCAATTTTCGCGCGCAGAATCCGTCGCACAGCATCGTCGATGCGCGCCATCGGCACGCGACCTTCGTTGACCAATTGCGTGAGTTTCGTGATGAACTCGACGTAGTTGTTTGGCTGATCCGGAGGGTTCGGAATCATGACCATATCGAGTCCGGCGTTGATGGACGCTTCGATGTCGCCCTTGTAATCCGTCGGCAATTGGTCGATCGCCGCCCAATCGGAAACGATAAAACCTTTGAAGCCCAGTTCCCCTTTCAGCACGTCAGTGAGCAGATGTTTGTGGCCGTGAAGCTTCTTGCCCTTCCAACTGTTGAACGAAGCCATGATGGAACCGACGTTGCCTTGGATCGAAGGCAAGTACGGTGACAAATGAATCTTCCGCAGCGTGGCCTCGTCCAGCACCACGTCGCCCTGGTCCACTCCGCCACGCGTGCCACCGTCGCCCACGTAATGTTTCGCACAGGCGAGCACCGAGTTGGCTTGAATGCCGCGGACGGCGGCCGCGCCCAATTCGCCCGCCAACGCCGGCGAATCGGAAAAGCTCTCGTAAGTGCGGCCCCAGCGGGAATCAAGCGCCACCGCCACACAGGGGGCGAAGGTCCAATTGATGCCGGTGCCCGCTACTTCGCGCGCCGTGATCGCGCCGGCTTCCTCCACCAGCGCGGCGTTGCGCGTCGCGCCCAGACCGATGTTGTGCGGAAAGATCACCGCGCCATCAACGTTGTTATGTCCGTGCACGGCATCGACGCCGTAGAGCAGCGGAATTTGCAGACGCGTTTTCCGCGCCCAGCTTTGGCATTCCTCTGCCAGTTGCCTCCAGGCGGCTGCAGAATTGTTGGTTGGGTCCGAGCCACCACCGCTCAGCACCGAACCCAGCGCATACTTCTGAATGTCCGCTTTGTCCTTGAGCGCGTTGCTGTCCACCTGGGTCATCTGACCGATCTTCTCGGCGAGCGTCATTTGCGACAACAGGGATTCAACCCGTTCCTCAGTGCCGGGCCCGGCGTTGGCGGGCGATGCGGCGTTCAGCAGCAAGGTCGCGGCGACAACGGCCGCACCGTTAGCGTTCAGCCGACGCGGAGCGCGCGATGTCCGAAGTTGAAGCAGACGAAACAGCATTGTCATAAGTTGATTTCCAGGCAGGCAATTGGAATTAACCCGCAGGTGTAATTCGTTTCTGCTTTAAACCTCCGTTTAACAAGTCCCGTCGCGCCTAGAAGGAATTCACGGCAAACATGTCATCGCGATTGTCGAACAGGTCCTTCCACAGCCGGCCTTCCACGTGCCCATCGCAGGCGGCAAAGACCGCGCGTCCATTGTGTCGGGCTGCGGCCTGCTTGCTGGGCGTGAGTGTGTTCCATCCGGTGCCGGGTCTCGGTTTGAAAACCGCAATTTCGGTGAAGTAGCTCGTGGGGCGAGTGTTCGAAGGGGGAAAAGCGATGGATGATCCGTTGCGCACAATGCCGGGTACGCCAACATCGCCAATCAGCCAGATCTGGCTGACGCGATTGATCGTGGTGAGCCTCCGTCCCCCCTGGTAGGCCCCGGTCGGCGTGCGGGCGTAGCGGACGATTCCGTTGGCCGAGTTGGACTGGTCTTCCAGGGGTCCGTAGCCCTCACAAGGATTCCCGCGAAAATAACTCACCACATCCGGCCCAATGTCCTGGTCTCTCACGGCGGAACAACGCCAGACGTTGTTGGAGATACTGCTTTTCGTCATGTAGTTGCCCTGATCCAGGAGGTTGAACCACCAGTTGGTCCCATACGCGCCGAACCGGCCATCGTTCAGCACGGGCAGAACGTCGTTGTTGTCTCCCACATACATCGTCATGCCCAGCGCAATCTGCTTGATGTTGCTGACACAGACGGTTGTCTTGGCTTTTTCCTTCGCTTTGGACAGCGCCGGCAGCAGCATCGCCGCCAGGATGGCGATGATGGCAATCACCACCAGCAGTTCGATCAGGGTGAATCCCCGGATGGTTGAATTCCTTGTTATCGTCATTTTTGCTTTTTTCCGCGGCCGGGTCCGCCCAGCGCGAACCCGGCGCCAGGATCAATTACTGCACTGACAAGCGATAGTAACGTTGACTGCCGCTCGCCGGGTCGCTGATGACGGCGTTCGCGCCCGTACCGTTGGTGGTCGTGAGCGTGTTCCACCCCGCGTCCGTCAAAAGGTTCTTGTATTGCACCGTGTAGGTTTTGCCGGTTTGCGTCGGGAACGTAAGGTTGAGGTTGCCCCCACTCCGGCTCGGCGTAATGCTTGTGGGCAGAACCCCAACGTTGGCAATCAGGACGCTGCCAAACTGCGCCGCATCCGTGACCCACACGTTCGGTCCGATGGTCTCGAAGCCATACTGCACGTGCCGCGCCGGATCGTTGACGGTCGTCAATTGGATGCTGAAGTTGCCGTTCGTGAGCGGCACCGTGACCGAGTTGAACGTGCTGTAGTCCGGCGCAAAGTCCTTGATGAACGCCACGCTCGTCCAGCCGTTGCCAATCGCGTTGGTGTTCGTGGCGGAGACGAGGGTATTGGACAAGACCGTTCCGGAGAAAATCAGCTTCCGGCCCGGCAGCGAACCGATCTCCACATACATGCTGGCGTCCATGGTCTTGTTCCCAACTGCACCCGGACCACCGCTGGGCGTGTACCAGTAGGGATCGGGATCGCCGATGGTATTCGGAGACAACTTCAGTCCCAACGGAGTAAACCCGGCATTCAGGTCTGCCGTTCCCCAGCCGCTGCCAAATTGATAAGCCCCGCCATCCTGCGGCTTGTTGAACACGTTCATGTAACCGATCCAGTTGGCCGAGGAGTTGACCGTGACATTGGTGGGATTCGCATCGAGCGACTGAATCTGGACCATGCCGTAGGTGTTGGTATCGCTCGGATGCACATTCGGGCCGCGGGTGATAAAGCCGTATTGGATGTGCCGACTGGGATCCGGCGAGGTTTCCAGGCTGACACTGAAAGGCGCACCGCTTGTCAAAATGACCAGGGAGTCAACACTCGAGGAGTAGTCGGCAGCAAAGTCCTTTACAAAAGCATAATTGGTCCAACCGTTGCCAATGCCGTTGGTCACACCGGGATTGAGCCGAATGTCGAGCGTGTTGGTTTTGCAGACGCCGGAGAACTTCACCACGTTACCGTTTACGGTACCATCCGGCAGTTGCACATAGTAATTGGCTTCCATTTCCTTGAAGGCGATCGCGCCGGCCGCAAAGTTCGTGGGATCGGAAAGCAGCGGTTCGACACTGTAATCGTACCAGAAGACGTTGGTATCCGGCATGCGGTTGGGCCGCAGTGTCAAAACCGAGGCCGGGCCGGATCCGGAGAACTGCGCGATCAAATCATTTGCACCCCAGGGGCTGCCAAAGACCCAGGCGCCAAAGTTCTGCGGGGTCTGATACACGTTCATGTAACTTTGCCAGGGCGACGCGGGGTCAACGACAAAGGCACTTTCAGGAATGGTGATCTGAATCGTCACGTTGACCGGTGCGGACGTCACCGAGCTGCCACCGTCATCGTGGGCCACCACCTGGAGCGCCGCCGCCCCCGGAGTCGCACCCACGACATTCCAACTGAAAGGCGCTGCGTCATCGTTACCCAACAGGGCGTTATTGAGATAGAAATCAACGCTCGTCACTGAGCCGGGAACCACCGACGCGTTGGCCACGATAAGGAAATTAGTGCCGACGGTTGCCCCGCTGGCGGGGTTGATGATCTCCGCGCTCAGCGGCGACGACAGTGGCACTACTACGCCGAGATTGTCGAAACCAACCGCGGAATTCTGTCCCCACAACGGCACAACTTTGATGGCGACCGCACCGAAGGCGATGGTGTAATTGAACGTGTACGTCGACCATCCGGTGGTGCTCCAGGTCGTCGGGCGCATGTCGCCGCTGCTGTGAATCATCGCCGTCGGCCCCCACGACTCAATCTTCAGTCCGCCCGTGTTGGTGCCCGCGAGGGTCATCATATCCTGCACGAAGGTATAAGTGCCGCCGGGAACCAGTCCCAACGAAGACAACGGCAACCCCGGATCGGTCGCGCCGCCCACCCAAATACCCCAGCCGCCGCCACCCGTGTTGTCAATCACGCCGTATTCGTTCGGGTTGCCACCGGTCGCCGGGTAGCTGTAGGAAAAAACACCGTCGCCATTGACCTCCAGCCAGTCCGCACTGGGACCGCCGGCAACAAAGTCGCCGTTGGGAAACAGGTTGGTGACGTTCTGTGCCTGCGCCGTGGCGACGAACGCGGTCGCAAGGCCAAGGAGGAGCAATCGGGCGAAGCGATTCATGGGAATACAGTTCATGGGTTTTGTTGTTTCGGTTATCAACTCGGCTTACGGTGACAACGCCAGCCTAGACCAGGATGCGTCCCGCGCAAAGCTACCTAAGTGGATAGTATTCCGATGCCGCCGAAAAAGGCGCTTTTTGCGGCGTGCAGGTTTTTAGAAGAGGCGAGCGAACGAACTACTTGGCCGGACGAAACTTCAACGCCGCCTCCGTGCGCGAGTGCACGTGCAATTTGTGGTAGATGTGTTTGAGATGCCAGCGCACCGCCGCCACCGTCACACTCAAACGCTCGGCGATTTCCTTGTTCGATAACCCATGGACCACGAGGTCGAGCACCTCGCGCTCCCGCGACGTGAGTTGATCCACTTCAGCGGTGGTCGTGGCCTGTTCCCGGAAATAGCCAATGACCTTGCGCGCAATCTCCCCACTCATCGCTCCCCCGCCCTGCTGCACCTCGCGCATCGCGTTCAACACTTCCTCGGGCGCCGAACGCTTGAGCAAATAACCGGACGCGCCCGCTCGCAGCGCGCGAAAAATTCGATCCGGATCTTCATACACCGTCACCATGATGGCTTTGAGCCCGGGCATCGACTCCTTCAACCGCTCCACACAGTCCACGCCCGACATGTTCGGCAGTTGGATGTCCATCAAAACCAGTTCCGGCTCTTCCCGCGGCAGCTTTTGCAGCGCCTCCTCCGCCGTCGCACACGTGCAAACACATTGGAAATCACTCGAAAGATTCACGATGGTTTCCAGGCCCTCGCGTGTCGTCCGATTATCTTCAACAATCGCAACTTTCGTCATGCTTCATTCTCCATTCAACGGCAACCGGAACTCCACCTGCGTCCCCTGCCCCGTGCGGCTTCTGATTTCGCACTCGCCGCCCAGCTTTTTCATCCGCTGACGCATGCTCGCCAGACCGTCGCGCCCCGGCAAGCCCTCACCCGGAGCAAAACCTTTCCCGTTGTCGGCGACCGAAATCTTCAACTCCTCGGCCACCACCGCCATGCCGATCCGCACTTCCGTAGCGCCCGAGTGGCGAACCGCATTGTTCAGCGCCTCGCGAAAGGCCAGGAACACTCCATGACGCAAACGCGAATCCATTGACGTTGCCGGAAACGAATCCGCCACTTTCAATCGGCAGGCGATGCCTGCCAGATTCAGGAAACGCTGGGCGAACAACGAATAATAACTCGCCAGCGAAGCCACTGAGTCGTACTTCGGGTTCACGGCCCAGACAATTTCATCCAGCGTGGCCACGAGCGAGCGCGCCACCGCGGTCAATTGATCGAGATACCGCTCCCTGGTTTCCACCGGCAGCGAAGGCGTCTTGGCCAGCGAACCCAGCATGCTCACCTCCGTGATCGTCGCGCCGAGTTCGTCGTGAAGGTCCTGCGCCACGCGCATGCGCTCCTGTTCGATCACATGCCGACGCTCCACCCGCTGGCGTTCGAGGATTTGCATCTCCAGTTGGCGCGTGCGTTCCACCACCTGTCGCCGCAGCACCATCACCCACGCAAACGCCGCCAGCGTCACGATTCCCAGCCCGCCCGCCGTCCACAGCAGTTTCTTCAACGTCCACCACGGCGGCGCGCCCAGCACCTCCACGTCATCCGCCGAACGCAACTGCACCCGAAACGCCTTCGCGCGCCAACCTTCTCCCGCATACCACTGGCCCGGCTCGATGCGGCAAACGCCCGTCACGGAAATCAAGCTGTCGTTTTCCAGATTCGCAAAATGATCCCGCCCGTCCGTCTCGTTGAGGTACGCATGAAAAACGAGATTGCCATTCTGCACGATCAAGTATCGTTCCGGTCCATGCAACGCGCGGTCCAGCAGCCGGCCCGAAACCTGGATCAACCGGCAATCGTGCTTGCCTTGCAACGCCGCGTCCGGCGTTAATCGCGCCGGCGCGGGCGGTTCGCCGCCGGCCACCTTGCGAAAAATGGCATCGTGCAAGGCCGGCGTGTATTCGCCCTGGCTCACAAACCCCAACGCCTCCACCTGGTCCCCCAACTGGAGTTCCCCGCGCTCCTGCGTCTTCACTTCCACGCCCTGCTCGCCATCCTCAAGGAAGAGCACATTGCCCGGGTCGTAATAAATCACCGTTCCGGCCACCTTCACCCGATGGCCAAAGGTTTCCTGGGGCGCAAATTGCAGGAGACTGCCAATGGGCCGGGCCGCCACGCTGAACGGGTCGCGCGGCGCCGGCACTTCGATGACCAGGTCCGCCGGACGCGGCACCATGAGGCGGATCGCGAACAACTGCCGCTGGTGATTGAACAGCGTCGAACACACCCCCCGCACCCGCACCGTGCTGTCCAGCAACTCCGCCGTGAGTTTCACCGGCAACTGTCTCGCGTAAACGGACAACCGCCCGCCACCCGTGGCAATTTCAATCCGATGAAAACCGGACGCATCATCCAGGTGCACCGACCGAACCCTGCCCGCGATTTCCACAAACTGACTGTCCTCCGTGCCGCTGGCCAGTTGCTCGTAATTCACGGCCTTGGCTGGCGGCAGCTCCGCCTGCCCCACAATCGTGACGGACTGCGGCACAATGACCGGCGCATATTCGCCCGGACTGGTCGTGCCCACTACCTCGACCACCTGACCCGGTTGCAACGGCGGTATCGCGGTGGATTCGCGCAAATAAATGCCGGCGGTATCATCCTGGATAAAACGCGAGAACAGCGCCTCATCAAAAAACGTCACCGTGCCGCGCAACCGGACGGGCAAACCCTCCTGCGCCTGTTGCACCGTCAGCCCTCGCACCTCGGCGGCCGTGTGCAATTCCTTGACCGGCGTCTGCGCCCCAACGAGCGCGGGCAGCAGCACCACCAACACCACGCCAATCGCGAGGCACCGGCACATCGCGACCATCCGCCGCAGGAGCATCACACGTTTCATCGCACGGGCAACCATCAATGGGATATAAAACCGGTCGGCGCGCTGATTGCCAAAATAAATCTGCGCGAAGTAGTTTCCGCGCTCTAAAGACGGGATTCCACCGCCTGCGGTGTCGTGCTCAATACTGCGGCTGCATTGTTGACGGAGAGTTCTTCCCATTCGCACAAAACAACCAGTTCGCGCATATCGCTCGGCAAGGTTTCAACGGCGCGACGAACGGCGCGCGCGCATTCGGTCTGCGACGCCTCTTCGTCTGGCACTGCAGCTTTATCTGCCAGGGCTTCTCTTAGCGCAAGGCCTTCGTCTGTGGCTGGCGCTTCCAGGAGAGATTCGGATGTCTGGATCGCCATTGGTGATGATTCCGAGCCAGGTTGCCGGCAGCCCGCCTTTTTTCGTTTGCGTTTGGGTCATCTTCTGTGCTTGGCAACAGGGCCGAACGAGCCGACGCTTCTCGGGTTCGATTGTCAAGTGGCAGAATTCCAATATGAACCTTGAGAAACAGCTCACGTTGTTGGCGAGGACCGCTCTGCTGGCAAGCTTGTGTTCGGTTTGCCCGGTTGGCATTCGTGCCGACGACGCGACCGACCGTGTAAAAACGATTCACGTTCCCGGCAATCCCAGGGTCGTGAAAGCACAGATTGGTGCGGATCGAACCATTCATCTCTTGTTGGATACGGAAAACGGCCCGTGCTACGTGAAATCATCTGACGCCGGCGCGAGCTTTAGCCCACCCATCGCAATCGTTGATGCCGCCGCGCAAAAGTCTGGTCTGAAATTTCAAGGCGAGGACCTTGCGGTCGGCAAAAAGGGACGAGTGCATGTTGCGATGGCCAACAACGCCTGGAAGCTGAAACTTCCCGAAGCGGAGTGGGGCTTCTACTATTCCAGTCTCGCGCCGGAAGCAAAATCGTTTTCGGCCGTAAGGAATATCAATCGAAAACCGAGCGAAGGATTTTCGCTCGCGGCTGATGAAGTCGGAAACGTCACGGCTTGTTTTCTGTCGGACAAACTTTTCACAATGGTTTCGCACGACGATGGCGAAACGTTCACGCAATACGCCGAGCCAAACGCCGATTGGAATCCTTGCAACTGCTGCACGACGGCAGCGGCTTTTGGAGCAGATGGACGATTGGCCGTGCTTTACCGGGAGGAAACGGACAACGAACGTGACATTTACCTGGCACTGCTCGGCAAGGGAAAGGCGGTTCGTAGTCGGGTCAGCACCACGCCCTGGAAACTCAACGGATGTCCGATGACGTATTTTGCGATTAACCGGACGGCTCGCGGATACGTCGCCGCGTGGCCGACGAAAGGGCAGGTTTATTTCGCCCGGCTCGACACCTGGGGCGCGCTGTTGCCACCGGGCGAAATCAAGACTCCCGGCACAAACGGTATGCGGAACGGCCTTCTGGCCTTGAGCGCCCGAGACGGCGCGACCCTCGTGGGGTGGAAAGATAAAGACGTGTTAGGATGGCAGCTTTATGACGGGGAAGCCCAGCCGATCGGAAAGCCAGGTTCTGCTCCCAGCTCTGGCGGCGGCGCCGCAGCCGTAGTTTTGGAGAACGGGAACTTCCTCATTTTCCCGTAGCCGCAGCACCCCGCTTCAGGCATCAATCCGCAGAAGGAAGAATGGGAACAGACAGCTTTTTACTGTTGACTGCTCGCCTTCTAAATAACCACTACGCAGCCTGTTGGATTTCAGTGAGTTGATACCCGAGCTCTTCGGCTTGTTTCGGAGGGTTCGCACGCCACAGGAGCGCGGACAGCTTTGTCCGCGTGAATTCGAAAGTGAAGGGAACGTTGAATTTGGAAGAGAAACCGGCGGACATGGCTGTCCGCGCTCCTGTCGCGAGGCGGATTTTCAATCCCCTGCCCCACCGACCTTCAACTTGCCCGGTAGTGTTGACGCCGTGCCGAATGGAATTCGGCGATACGCGCTACCACGGAATATGACCCTCACTTTCATTCGCACCCGACTGACCCGGGACTTAGTTGCCAAAACCTCCCGGTCGCCGGAAGCGACCGGGACGGTGTCGCGAACTGCCCTGTCAGGGCTGCTTCAGGCGATAGAAACGTTGCGGATGGTTGTTGGCCTCAACGTCGGTGAAGTTGATCTTGCCGTTCCAATCGGCGGGCAGTTCCCCAATGACGGACCAATTTGGCGTGCTGAGATTCGAGGTGGCTTCGACCTGGCAAGCCGCGCCAATGATGCCGCTGCCCGTGATTTGGATCTGACCACTCGGGAGCTTTGCAATCTGCGTGATCTCTGGCGCCGGCGGGACGCCAATCTGCGTGAGGACGACGTCGTTGCCCGTGCCGCCCTGGTAACTGATACGGTATTGCTGAAAGCCGGCGGTGACGGTCGAACCTTCGGGCAACCCGTTGAACGTTCCGGACACCGCATCCGCGCCGTCATTGACGATAATCACGTATTGGTTGCCGATCGCGCCGGCGGCGGTGGAGGAAACGTTGAGCGTCACGTTGTTCAGGGTGACAGCGCCATTCACGATGATTTGGTCGTGGCCCGTGCCGGGCGTGGTGCCGGCAATCTCAAAATTCATCGAACTCACCGCGCTGTTCATCGCCACGTTGCTGGTGGTCAATTTGCCGATGCCCAATCCGGGATGCACGTTGCCCGAGGCGCTGTTGATGTTGCCCACTTTGCCTTGTCCGAGGAGCAGGGCCGAGTTGTTGAGCGCAATCAAACCGGGCAACTCACCGTTCACCACAAGACTGCCGCCGTTCACGGTGGTCGTTCCCGAGCAGGCATTCGTGCCGTTAAGCGTAAACACGCCGCTGCCGTTCTTGACGAGGGGCGCGACGCCAACGCCATAAATCACACCGCCAAAAATGGTGCTGTTATTGTTTCCGCCGGTGGTGAGCGTGCTGAGACCGACATTGACGCTGCCGTTGCCCGCGAGTGACCCGATGGTGTCGGCGAAGTTGTTCAAGTCGAGCATCGCACCGGTTTGCACGGTTACGGCACTCGCGTCGGCGATTTGATTGGCCTGAAGCAGTTTCACCATGCCGGTGGAGATTTGCAACGGACCGGGCACCGCGATGACACCGGCTTTGTTCAAATTCACATTGCCTCCGAGCACGGTGAGGCCGCCGGTGAAGGTGTTGGCCGGCGCGCCCGAGAACAGCAGCGTGCCGACACCGCTCTTCTTGAGAGAACCGCTGCCGCCCACGGACTGGCTGAGGGTCAACTGCGAACCGGTGCCTTTGAGATCGATCGTGGCCGTGCCACCCAGCGTGACAAGGCCGGCCCAGGTGTTGGTGTTGTAAAGTTCAAGTTTTCCGTTCAAGGTCAAAGCCTCCGCGCCGATATTCAGCCCCATCAGTCGCAGCGTGCAGTTCGACGAAACCACCGTGCCTCCAGCAGTGCTGCCGAGCGCGCTGTCTTTATAGGCATCCACCGTGCCGCCGTTGATCGTGAACGGGCCGCTAAACGTGTTCGTGCCCCAGAGAATCAGCGTGCCCGGGCCGGTCTTGGTGATGCCCGCCGCCGCGCTGCCGTTGCTGATGTTTGCGCGGATGAGCAGGGAGTCATTCTCTGTGGTATTGATCGTGCGTGTCACACCCCCGAGGGAAAGCTGTCCCCAGATGGTGTTGCCGGCGCTCACGGGAATGATCGTGCCGTTGAGCGTGAGCGTCCCGGCGCCGGTCTGGACGTCCGCAAGGTTCACCGTGAGATTCCCAATCGTCTCGTCAAAACCATTGAGGTCAAACACGCCGAGATCCGCAACGGTGATGGAGACATTGTTGGCGATTTGATGGTGCGCCCGCAGCATCAACCGGCATCCGTCATTCCCGACTCGCACCGGGCCGGCAATGGCATTGACGCCGGCGGGTTTGGCCAGATTGAGCCAGCAACCGTCCATCAAGCGGACCCAGCCGGTCGCCGTGTTGGCCTGCGTGCCGCCGTAGTGGATCTGAGATCCAAGTCCGCTGTAAGTGACAGTGCCAGACCCGCTGATCACGCCGTGAATGCCGAGGGTGCGTGAGTCGCCCAGCGCGAAATAGTTCGAACCGCTGATTGTCACCGGAAGCGTGGCGGCGAGGTGGTTGCTGGTGCCGAAGCTGCCGGACGCGAGCAAGTTCGTTCCGCCGGCGCCGCGGAATGTCAGGGTGCCGCCACTGCTGCCGTGCAAAACGGCATTGCCGCCCGTGAAACGCAACGAGTCCACGGTCAATCCCGGGATGTTATTGGTGGTCACGACACTGCCGGGGAAGATCAACACCACGGGAGCTGCTTCGCCCGCGGCGGGCGCGCCGCCCGACCAGTTGGCGGCGTTGTTCCAGTATTCATTGGCGCCGCCACCCGTCCAGGTATGCGTGGCGGCAAAGCTGGTTGAGAGTTGAATGAAGATGGAGAGAGCGCCCAGCAGGATCGCCGCGCCCAAGGATTTCAGTTTCAGGTTCTGAGTCAGTGATGTGCTTGCTGTTTTCATCATGCGACGTTGGTAACACGCGCGGGCGATTGCCAACAATGCGACCTCAGTCTCCAAAGGACGCTTCCGTTGCGGGCTTCACCGGATTCCATATGCGACTTTGGTCGCAGTAGAAAATGGCGCGCGCGGGGAAATGAATTCACATTTCAATGCGATTTCTTTAGTGTGAGCGCGTTCCAGCGCGGTCATGAACGCCGCGAGTTGGACCGGCATGAGCAAATCAGACGTACGGCGAAACCTGCCCCGCACCAAGCCCGCCACGCGATTGGCGGAGGTCGAACAGGCCTTGCGGGAAAGCCAGCAGTTACTCACTTCGATCACCACCAACATCGCAGAAGCCATCTTTCGTCGTTCGCTGACTGAAGGTCTGCTCTTTGTGAACGAGGCTTACGTGCGCATGTTCGGTTATGCTTCGGCAGAAGAAGTGCGCCAGGCGCCGGCCGAAAAGCTGTATGCGCATCCCGAACGTCGCGCCGGGATCGTGACCCTGCTGGAGCGCGACGGCGGCTTCCGGAACGTTGAAATCGAGTATCGGCGCAAGGATGGTTCGACATTCTGGGGACTGACGAGCGCCACCGGGATTCATGATGAAACCTCCGGGCGACTGCTCTACTTCGACGGCGCCATCAACGACATCACCGAGCGCAAGCATGCGGAGGAAAAGCTGCAGCAATTCAACCGGGAACTGGAGCAGCGGGTCCGGGAACGCACGGCGGAACTTACCGAAGCCAAACGCGAACTGGTGAAAGCCCTTGCGCAGGAAAAAGAGTTGAGCCAGATGAAGACGAGCTTCGTGAATCTGGTCTCGCACGAATTCCGAACGCCGTTGAGCGTGATTGTTTCCTCGGCGGACATTCTCGAGAACTACTTTGACCGGTTGAAGCCGGAGCAACGCATCGGTCACTTGCAGGACATCCGTTATTCCACGCAGCAAATGACCAAGCTGATGGAGGAGGTGCTCCTGTTGGGCAAGGTTGAGGCCGGGAAAATGGTCTTCAAGCCCGAGCCCATTGACCTCGCGGGTTTTTGTCAACGGCTGGTGGATGAGCAACGTTCGGCGACCAGTCGCAAATGCCCGATTCTGCTCGAGCTGAAAGATCTTGAAGCCACCGCCCACAGCGACGAAGCCCTCTTACGCCATATCTTCACCAACCTGCTTTCGAATGCCGTCAAGTATTCGCCCGCTGGCAGCCAGGTGCACTTTTCCATCCACCGCGAGGAATCCGAAGCCGTGTTCGAGGTGCGCGACCATGGCATTGGCATTCCGGCGGAGGACCAGAAACGATTATTCCAGGCGTTTCATCGCGCGAGCAACGTTGGCGGGATTGCCGGCACGGGGCTCGGATTGGTGATCGTGAAACGGTGCGTCGATTTGCATGGCGGAACCATCGCGGTCGAAAGCGAACCGCAGCGCGGCACGACGTTCGTGGTTCGCCTGAAGGTATTTGATGCGGGAAAGAAGAACGGTCGCTGGAAATCTCAGAAAGCAGGGAGCAAAGCAGCAAAGTGATGAGCAAGATTCTTATTATCGAAGATCAGCCGCAGATGCGGAAGAACCTGGCAATCATTCTCGAGATGGAGAATTTCCAGGTGGTTGCCGCGGAGAATGGCCGCCTGGGCATTGAACTGGCGCGCCAGGAGAAACCGGATTTGATCATCTGCGACGTGATGATGCCGGAACTGGATGGCTACGGGGTCTTGCAGGCATTGCGAAGCGACGCTGCCTTGGGGACGACGCCATTTGTGTTCCTCACGGCCAAGGGCGACAAGATCGAGTTGCGCAAAGGCATGAACCTGGGCGCGGACGATTATCTGACCAAGCCGGTGCAACGCGAGGATTTGCTGGCCGCGGTGCAATCGCGATTGGATCGTCGCAAAGCGCAGCAGGCGGAAGTGGAGTCCGCGAAGTCCAACGGCGGTTTCAATCCCGATTTCAGTTCGCCCAAGCCGCTGGAATCGTTGGGGCTCACCGAACGCGAAGCGGAAGTGCTGCTGTGGGTGGCCCAGGGCAAAAGCAACGGGGACGTCGCCATCCTGCTGGGCATGGCCGAGAAGACCGTGAAGAAGCACATGGGAAATATCTTTGAAAAACTTGGACTCGAAGGCCGCAACGCCGCGACCGTCCGCGCGCTCGAGGTGCTCAGCAAGCGTTGAAGTCGATGAGGCAGCGGATTTCAGTAATGGTACCGTCGCCACTCTATTAACGACAACCTTTTGTTGCATATGCAACAAAAGACGGTCATGGCTGGAAGCCAGTCGCAGCACGGTGGCAACGAAAGGATACATCCGCACGAAGTCTGCTTCCCATCTGGAAAGAAATGCCGAACCCTGGTGGTTTGAAAAATCTGCGTTACAGCCCTCAGTTCCAGTCGGATCAGGCTCGCAGTCCTGATTTAGCGCATTGAAATATGCTCTTGTAAGGGCTTGCCGTTGGCTGGCGACCTAATCACAATGGATGTGATGGTCACTTTGCCGACATTTGTTGGACTTGCGGTCTCCGGCTGCCATGACGAATGCGGCTGGAGGCTTGCTCGTCAGGGAGGGTCACTGAGTAACCTGGAGATTCACGGAACGTCACGGCATTGACCAATCTCAACCCCAAGGTGTCAACATGAAGACAACATTGGACTCAATCCGGCTCCGCATCAGTGCGCCTACGCAGTATGAAGTCCGGCTGGCGCGCCGTGCCGAGGAAGTCCGCGCCGCGCAGATGCTGCGTTATGAGGTTTTCAACCTGGAACTCAACGAGGGATTGGCCTCGTCACATGAGACCGGTCGGGATGAGGACTATTTTGATCCGGTCTGCGACCACCTGTTGGTTGAACATCTGCCGACGCATCAGATCGTCGGTACTTATCGCCTTCAAACGGGTCGAAGCGCCGCAAAGAATCACGGGTACTATTGCGCCGAGGAATTTGAGTTTGAGGTGTTCGAACCTTTTCGCGCCGAGATCATCGAACTGGGCCGCGCGTGCGTGCATCGGCAACATCGCAACCTGATGGTGCTGGGCATGCTGTGGAAGGGGATCGCTGATTACGCCACTGCGCACGGCGGGCGGTATCTCGTGGGCTGCAGTTCGCTCACGTCGCAGGACCCGTCGGCCGGCGCGTCCGCTTATGCGTTCCTGAGCCGAAATCATATGGCGCCGCGCGCATTTCGTACCCGGCCGCTGCCGGCCTACGATTGTTCGTTGGCGCACCTGGCAACGGAGGAAGTGCCGATTCCGAAGCTGCTGCGCGCTTACCTGACGCTGGGCGCAAAAATCTGCGGCCCGCCCGCATTGGACCCGCACTTCAAGACCATCGATTTTCTCACCTTGCTGGACCTGGCGACCATCCCTCCTGCCGTGCGGCAAAAGTTCATGTAGGCGGATCGATTCGTAGGACAGGCGTCGCCCGTCTTACGGAATTGCTGTTAATCCCTCCCCGTTTTTGGGGATACCCGTGCTTGTCTCCGCCGCCTATTGTCCCGGCCGACGCCCGAATCGGGCGATGATTTCGCAACCTTGGATTGGGGAGGTTGTGAAGAGTTCCGGCGACCGTTGTGGGCGGACGCCGGAAGGGGGGCTGAGGAAAGGGTTGCTTCAGTCCGTTGGTGAAAATGGCTCGGCACGCGCCGGGCCATTTTCCATTTCTGCTGCCCGCCGGACAACCTTTTGTTGCATATGCAACAAAAGATGGTCATAGAAGAATTTCCGCACCTCGCCCTCTGAAAGCGGAGACGGAATTGTTTCGCGTGATTCGCGGTTTAATTCTCTTGAACCGGTATTCCATTGGTGGCTGTAATCTCACGCCGCAACATTCGCCCCGCCTGACCAGTGAGCCACAGGTAATGATCGGACCGCAGGCCTTCGTAATCGATGAACTGAGTGTTGTTCGGCGGTTGGTTGCTGCATTTGAAGATGGCGGTGGCTTCGTCCATTTCATCAAACATGGCGACGTAGAGCATCTTCGCGCCGGCGCCCACGGCACTGCGGATTTGATTCCAGTAAAAGCGACCTTTCTGCCGGGGAATCTGATTGAGAGCATGGCGACCGTCGAATTCGGTTTTGCTCAGGTTATACCAACTGAAGCCGGGATAGACGCAAGGCGCGTAATCCAGTTTGCGTTCGGAGCACCACGCAAGGTCGGCTTTGATTTGAGCCGTGTGCCGGTCGCTTTCGCTTGGTGACATCGTCGTAAACCGGCCCACCATCCACGGCATGATGACGTCCGCCGAGGTCATGATTTGTTGCAGGTAAGGGTCGGACACGGTGTCGGCGTTCAAATCGCGAAAGTGCGTGGGCACGCCGAGCATGATGGAGCAGCCGCCGTATTCAGGATCGTTCTTGAGGAAATCAATGACCTTCTCGATGCCGATGTTGCGGATGTTGTAAGGCCGGTCGGGAAAGCCGAGGCCCCAGATGGTGACGAGCGGTTTGCCGCGATGATACAGATATGGTTGGTTGATGCCCTGGGAAGTGATCTTGAGTTCGTCCACCAGTTCCTTCCAATCCTGGATGAGCGACGAGCAATCTTCACCGCTGGCGCGCAATCCCGAGAGATCATACATCACCGCGATGGCGCGCCCATGTTTCTTTGCGGCTTCTAGTGCGTGGCCGAGAATGACGCGCCCTTTGCTGCGGCTCCTGGCGTTGCGAGTGACTCCGAAGAAGCGCTGCATGAACGCACCGTCGATGCCGTATTCCTTCATCCAGCGGAAGTGCACATCCACAGTGCTGGCGTCCCAGGAACTGAACACGCGCATGACAGCGCCGGCCGAATTGGTGAAGGCCGTTGGATACGTCTGCGGGTATTCCGAAACGTCGGGCCACAGATCAATGTGCAGATTCGCCGGGCTGAACTTGCCGTGCGTGCCGTAGTGCACCCAGCCTTCGCCTGAACTGTCGCCCTCGGCGCGAAACCAGCCTTGATAGCCGCACATGACGCGGCCTTCGTACGTGGGATGGCTCGATCCCGGCGAATGTTTGCTGCCTGCGAACGACGTAATCGCGA
>DASUGI010000010.1:0-18844 GCA_036274115.1 Verrucomicrobiia bacterium | reverse complement strand
GTGGTGCGTTGCTGGATCGGATCGTTCTGCTCGGTGTAGCCGGGGGAAATTTCCTGGCCGTTGATGCAGCACTCGAAGACTTCGACGGTGGTCGGGTCGTCGGGCGAAAGCTTGGCGAGCGGCACGAGTTCCTTGGGCAGGTGCGTGACGAAGGTGGGATTGATCAGCGTCGGTTCGATGAACTTGGAGAAGACGGCGTTCGTGACTTCAAAGTCTTCAAACTCTTTGCCGATCTCTGCGCCCATGTCGTGCGCACGCTGACGGCGGTCGGCCGCGGAAATGGTGAACCAATCCGCGCTGACCTTTTCCTTGATGAGGTCGTTGTATTTCACGCGTCGCCACGTGGTGAGATCAATGGTCCGCTTGACCTTGCCTTCGGCGTCCTTGAATTCGATGACGAGTGTGCCAAGAACTTTCTGCGCGATGTGTTTGATGAGCGACTCGACGGTTTCCATCATCGTCTCGTAATCACCGAACGCCTGATACGCTTCGAGCATCGTGAACTCGGGATTGTGCCGGCGCGACAGGCCTTCGTTGCGGAAATTCTTGCCGATCTCGAACAGCTTATCAATGCCGCCCACCAGCAGCCGCTTGTGATAAAGCTCCAGCGCGATGCGCAGATAGAATTCGCAGTCGAGCGCGTTGTGAAAGGTCTTGAACGGTTGCGCCGCCGCGCCACCGGGGATCGCCTGCATCGCGGGCGTCTCCACTTCCACGTAACCGCGACTGTGAAAGAACTGCCGGATCTCGTGCACGATGGCGCTGCGCTTGAGGAAAACATCTTTTACGTCGGGATTGCCGATGAGATCAAGGTAGCGTTGGCGATAACGAATCTCCGTGTCCTCCAGCCCATGCCACTTGGCCGGCGGCGGACGTAGCGCCTTGGCGAGGATGGTAAACGATTCCAGCTTGATGCTTGGCTCGCCAGTCTTGGTGCGGAACAACGTGCCGGTCACGCCGATGAAATCGCCGAGGTCGAGGTGCGTGAAGATGTTCCATTGTTCGTCGCCAAGAACGTTCTTCTGCGCATAAACCTGGATGCGCCCGCTCTGGTCGCGCACGTCAATGAACATGGATTTACCCATCTCGCGGTGCGCGGTGATACGGCCGGCGACGGAAACCTTCGTGCCTTCGGGCAACGCGCCGGATTCGAAGCCACTGCGAGCCTCGTTGCATGCGCGATCGGGCGTGAACTTGTTCTTGAACGGGTCAATCCCTTTCTCGCGTAAGGCAGTGAGTTTGGCTTTGCGTTGTTCGATCAGTGAATTCGTGTCTTCCGATGACATGCGGCGGAGAATAGAACACGAATTGAGCGAGAAAACCAAGCAAACAAACGCTACCGTAATTGTTGTCCCGAGAGGGACCTTGTGACAATAGCCCGACGTTTCAACGTCGGGAACGGTTGCCGGGTGAACACGTCTCGAAGGGACGCCCGATGCTGGTTGCGTGGCTGTGTTTCAGTCGTCCCTGCGGGACTTAACTCCATCTGGACCAGACCCAGCGTTGAAACGCTGGGCTATTTTCGGATGGTCCCTTCGGGACAAACAAAAAGGACAGGCTTGCGCGCTGTCCTTTTGAATTTTTGCTGCGAAGGGCAGGGGAGAACTAGGTTCTCGCCGCCGGTTTGTTCTTCGCGGTGTCGAGAATCTTTTCGGCGATGCTGTTGGGCACTTGCTCGAACGTGAGCGGCTCCATGGAGTAGGAGGCGCGGCCTTTCGAGAGCGATCGGATTGCAGTGGCGTAGCCGAACATTTCGGCGAGCGGCACTTGGGCGTTCAACACGGTCTGGCCCTGCTTGGCTTCAATGCCGTTGATGATACCGCGACGACGATTGATATCGCCGAGGAGGTCGCCTTGATATTCGTCAGGCGTGGTGACTTCGACCTTCATGATCGGTTCGAGCAGGATCGGACCGGCCTTCTTGAACGCGTCTTTCAACGCGAAGATGCCTGCCATCTTGAACGCGAGTTCGTTCGAGTCGACTTCGTGGAACGAGCCGTCCACGACTTGCACCTTGATGTCGATGACTTGATAACCACCGTACACGCCGCCTTTGACGGCCTCTTCGATACCGTCGATGACTGCGGGGATGTATTCCTTGGGAATCGTGCCGCCGACAATCTTGTTCTCGATCTCGACGCCTTTGCCGCGTTCGTTGGGTTGCACCTGGATGCAGGCGTGACCGTATTGACCGCGACCACCGGACTGGCGGATGAACTTGCCTTCGCCATCGGCCGGCTTGGTGAGCGTTTCACGATAAGCAATCTGCGGCGCACCGGCATTGGCTTCGACCTTGAATTCGCGCATCAAACGGTCGCGAATGATTTCCAGGTGAAGCTCGCCCATGCCCGCGATGATGAGCTGACCGGTTTCCTCGTTGGTAAAGCAACGGAACGTCGGATCTTCTTCCGCGAGACGTTGCAAGCCTTCGGACATCTTGTCGCGGTCTGCCTTGGTCTTGGGTTCGACGGCCATGCTGATGACCGGCTCGGGGAACGTCGGGGGTTCGAGCGTCACGTCGAACGATTCGTCGCAGAGCGTGTCGCCCGTGGTGATGTTGCGCAAACCGACCAGCGCGGCGATGTCGCCGGAATACACGCGGTCGATGTCTTTGCGTTCGCTGCCTTGAATGACCATGAGGCGGCTGACGCGTTCCCGCTTGCGCGTGCGCGGATTGTAAATCGTGTCGCCCTTGCCGAGTGAACCGGAGTAAACACGGAAGAACACGAGCTTGCCGGCGTAGGGATCGGTCCAGAGCTTGAACGCGAGCGAGCAGAACTTGCTGTTGTCGTCCGTTTGGACTTCGACCACAGTGTCGGTACCAGGTTCAGTGCCCGTTGCCGCCGGAATGTCCAGCGGGCTGGGGAGATAATCCACGACAGCATCCACGAGCACTTGCACGCCCTTCTTTTTGAAGGCCGAGCCGCAGAGCACGGGAATCAATTCAATCTTGCAGGTCAAACGACGGATCGCTGCCTTCAGCGATGCCGTATCGATCGGCTTCTCTTCGATCACCATCTCCGCAATCGTGTCATCCTTGTTGGAGACGGCATCGATCAATTCCGCCAGCGCGGTCTTGGCGCGTTCCTGTTGCTCGGGCGAGAGGTCCTTGATTTCATACTTCAAACCTTCGTTCGCCACGTCGCCGGGGCCCCAAACGATGGCCTTTTGGTTCACGACGTCGATGACGCCTTCAAACTTATCTTCCGCGCCGATGGGCAGCATGATGGGATACGCATAAGCCTTGAGCTTCGTGCGCATGTCATTGAGCGCGTTTTCAAAGTTCGCGCCCGTGCGGTCCATCTTGTTGACGAATGCAATGCGGGGGACTTTGTATTTGGTGGCCTGCCGCCAGACGGTTTCGGACTGCGGCTGCACGCCGGCCACGCCGCAGAACACGGCGACGGCGCCATCGAGCACGCGCATGGAGCGCTCGACTTCAGCGGTGAAGTCCACGTGGCCAGGAGTGTCGATGATGTTGATGCGATGGGGGACTTCGGTGAAGGCTTTGTACAAACCTTCTTCCTTCTTCTGTTTCCAGAAGCAGGTGACGGCGGCGGACGTGATCGTGATGCCGCGCTCGCGTTCCTGTTCCATCCAGTCGGTCACGGTGTTGCCGTCATCGACGTCACCGATCTTGTGAATGAGGCCGGTGTAAAAGAGGATCCGCTCGGTCGTGGTGGTTTTGCCGGCGTCAATGTGCGCGGCGATACCGATGTTGCGGGTGCGTTCGAGCGTGTACTCGCGGTTGGGCGAGTTCGGCGCTTTCGTTGCGGGTGCTGCTGCGGTTGCGCTCATAAATTGTCTTAGTTAATAAAATTGTCTCTGTGATAAAAAAAACGCCCCGAGCAAGTTTTGCTTCCGGGGCGTTGTAAAGTTTGGGAACTACCAGCGGAAGTGCGCGAAAGCCTTATTGGCCTGCGCCATCTTGTGAACATCGTCACGCTTGCGGATGGCGCCGCCCTGACCCTGGAATGCTTCCATGATTTCAGCGGCGAGTGCTTTGCTCATTGGCGTGCCTTTACGGGCATCCGCGAAATCCACGATCCAGCGCAAGGCGAGGGCGGCCTGACGATCGGCCGGAACTTCCAGCGGCACTTGATACGTGGCGCCACCGACGCGGCGGGGCTTGGTTTCAATGCGCGGCTTGGCGTTATCCACGGCGCGCTGCAAGATCTCCACCGGATTGCTGGCCGGATTCTTCTCAGACAATTGATCGAACGCGCCGTAAACGATGCGTTGGGCGGTGCTCTTCTTGCCACAGATCATCACTGTGTTCACGAGACGTGACACAAGTGTGCTCTGATATTTTCCGTCCTTGGTGGTGGGACGCCTGCTGGCTTGACGACGACGTGACATGTTTCAGTTCGTTAAATCGTTTAAATCAGTGAATCGTTATTTGGCGGCGGGCTTGGTTTCCTTCGGACGCTTCACGCCGTACTTCGAGCGGCTGACGCGGCGCTTTTCGACGCCCGCGGCGTCGAGCGTGCCGCGCACAATATGGTAGCGCACGCCGGGCAAATCCTTCACACGGCCACCGCGCACGAGCACGATGGAGTGTTCCTGCAAATTGTGACCTTCGTCCGGGATGTAAGCGATCACTTCAAAGCCGTTGGTCAAACGCACCTTGGCGACCTTGCGCATGGCCGAGTTCGGCTTCTTGGGCGTGCGGGTCATCACCTGGATGCACACACCACGACGGAAGGGCGAGTTCTCCAAGGCGGGGGACTTGGACTTATACTTGATCTTGTTACGGCCCTTGCGGACCAATTGGTTGATTGTCGGCATTTGCTTAAAATCTATCCTGCTCTGTACGGTCAAATCCCGCCAGAGAAACGGAGCGCAGAAAGTAGCAAATCCAATTCCTCCTGCAACACTATTTTTAGCCAAAATCGCTCTGTCAAGGGCGCGGACGCATATTCATGCCCTTGCACCAGCCGATTTTGAAGGCATCATGGTTGCTTTAAGAAGTGATGATGTTGTGTCGTATTGGCGGGTCGTGCCTGGGAGGTATTTGTGCTGTGCTGGTTGCGCTGAACGCGACCGGAGCCTTGTTGCTTTCGGAGCCCTTTAACTATTCCAATGGACCATTGATCAACGTGTCGGGCGGCTTGTGGTCGACCCACAGTGGCGTGGCCGGGCAGATAGAGGTGATTTCCGGCCGGCTTGACATGCGCGTTCCTGAAACCGAGGACGTGAATGTGTTGCTCCCGGGACAACCTTACCTTGCTGCGACGAATGTCGTTTTGTATGCAAGTTTCACGCTGAACTTTTCTTCGCTTCCTTCCGGAGCGGGACAGTACTTCGTGCATTTTAAAGGAAGCGGGACGAGCAACTTTCGCGCGAAATTATTTGCGCTCACGAGTGGCGCGGGCGGCGGAAAGTATCGTTTGGGAATCGCCAATGTTGGAAACACGGCTTCGGCTACGAACTCAGTCGACCTGGATCTAAACACGGATTATCGCATTTATCTCCGCTACGTGGTTAACAGTGGCAGCTCAACCCTCTGGGTGAATCCGGATTCCGAAGCGTCGGTGTCGGTCTCGGCCGTCGACTCCGCGTCCGCGGCGACCTTGACTTCGTTTGCCTTGCGGCAGGACTCCGGGATTGGCGTGATCGCGCTTGATGATTTGCGGATCGGGACTTCTTTTGAGGATGTCTATGCCGCGCCCGGCATCGTTCCTCCGGGCATCGCGCAGCAACCGGCGAGTGTATCCGGCATCGAAGGCGGCAGTGCGAATTTTATTGTAGCGGCAACCGGCACCGCGCCGTTGACGTATCAATGGAAGTTTGAAGGCAATTTGATTCCCGGCGCAACCAATGCGGTGTTGGCATTGCATTCACTGGCCGCCAACAATGCTGGCGCTTACAGCGTCGTTGTTTCCAACGCGGGTGGATCGACCAACAGTGCCCAGGCATTCCTCACGGTGATTCAGCCCAACGCGAGCGGCAGGCTTTCCCTGGTGCAGTACAACGTGAAAGGTAATTTTGCCAGCGACTGGAGCACGAACGCGGCCCAGGTGCAGGCCATAGCGCGCCAGCTCCAGTTCCTCCAGCCGGACATCATCACGCTGAATGAGATTCCCAATGGCCTGCGCTATGAGATGACTAATTGGATGTCAGCCTTTTTTCCAACTTACACACTGGCAGTCAGCCCCGGCACCGATGGCGCGATTCGCAGTGGCGTCATCAGCCGGTTCCCGATTACACGCTCACAGTCATGGTTTCAAAATGGCAGCCTGACCAACTTTGGTTACAACGGAACGTTTACTCGTGACTTGTTCGAAGCCGAGATTACCGTTCCGGGCGCAACCGAGCCGCTTCATATTTTCACCACGCACTTGAAGTCGGGCACGGATGCGGACAGCCAGAACCGGCGCGCGGCCGAATGCAGTGCGATTTCGAATTTCTTCGTGACGATCTTCTTGCCGACCAACGCGGGGCGGCCTTATTTGCTGGCCGGCGATTTGAACGAGGACATCGAAATCTCGCTGAGCCAGAACAATCTTCCGATTCAACGGCTCACGGCCGAAGCGACCGGGCTGCAACTCACCACGCCGATCAATCCCATCAGCTTGAGCCGCTACACGCATTCGATTCAGGGCAACCTCGACGCGCGAATCGACTATGTCATGCCTGCGGGTGTGTTGGCCGCGAATGTATTTGCCAGCCAGGTGTTCCGCACCGATTTGCTGGCGGAAACGCCTCCGTCCTTACAAACCTCCGACTCCGTGGTTGCTTCGGACCATCTGCCGGTTCAAATGATTTTCAACTATCCGGATCCGCCGTTGACGGTGACTTCGATTCTGAGCAACCAGAGCTTTGCGCTGACGTGGCCCGCATTATCGGGACGCAAATTCAGGATCGAGAGCAGTCTTGATCTCGCGGTTTGGTCGGTAATCGCTTCAAACATCGTGACCACAACAGGCACTCCGACATGGACAACTCCGGCCGCCAATGCGTCGCGCTTTTTCCGAGTGGTTCGAGTGCTGTGATGAGCCACTTGAGTGTCCGACTGAATCACGCTTCGCATTGACGGGATATCCGCGGGGTTTCATGCTGCTAGCCTGAATTCGTGAGATCGCCTGCGTTAATCCTGGGACTGGTGTTGCTGAGCGTCGGCTCGGTGCGGGCGCATGATCCTTACGAAATCACCGCGGTGGTTTATGTCCGCTCGAATGTCATCGAGTTGTTCGTGGAGATGGAATTTCCCGCGGGGATGACCTTGGCCGGACTGTCGCCGACTCGAGATGTTGCGGCGGAAACGCAATTCGAAGCGGGGTTGCCGCAGTTGAAGAACCTGGCCGGGGGGCTTTTTGAAATTACCGCGGGCAACAATGTGGTTCAGCCGTTGAGCACCAATATGGAATTGGGAGTCGAGCTGCATATTCGCGGTCGCGTCGAGTTTGCGTTGACCGATTATCGTCCGTTGCGATTTGTGCCGCGCGAGTTGAAGGCTGTGCCGGACGTGCCTTACGGTATTTCGCTCACGGTCCTGGACATGGTGAATCAGAAAGTTCTCGGGCAGTCCGCGTTGTTCGCTGATTCACCGCCGGCTGAATTTCCGGCGGCTGCTTCGACCACAACTCCAATCGCACAACCAACGCTGGCGGTAAGAAAACCAAGTGAGCCGCCGGCCATCGCTGCTGAAACGAACACCCCGTCCGCTACGAACAATGTGGGCGCGCGCGGTCGGGCTCGCTGGCCAACGGCGGCGCTGCTGATTGGTTCGGTGGTGGCCATCCTGGTGGCTTGGCAACGGTCGAACTCAAGAGGTTGAACAGTAGCCACCGACGTGAGGAGGTGGATCAAGAATTGAGACCCGGTTTCCGCCTCACGCGATTCGTCACCATTTTCGGTGATTTGTTGCCTTTTCTACGGTGTGATAGCTTCTCGGCAATTCCTTGCGCCGGTTTGCGTGCAATCGTGATCGCTCGCTCGGAGAGTCATGTTCAGCGTAAACAAGTTCAAATACGGGTTGTGGGTGTTGGCGTTGCTGGCGTTCCTTCCGGCGGCGGTGGCCCAACGTCAGATGGAAAAGCTCGGGCGCGGAATCGTCGCGGTTCGCGCCGGCCCAGGTTCGGCGTATGTCGGCTGGCGATTGCTCGGGACCGATGCGGAGAATGTCGGCTTTAATCTCCTGCGTTCGGCCAATGGCGGTGCACTGGTACAGCTCAACGGTGCGCTCATTACCAGTAGCTGCAACTTCACTGATAACTCCATTAACTTCGCGGTCTCCAATGCTTATTTTATTCAACCGGTTGTCAGCGGTGTCACGCAAACGTTGAGTGCGCCGTTTGGTTTGTCCGCGAATGCGCCGACGCAGCAGTACCTCAACATTCCGTTACAACAACCGACGGGCGGCACCACGGCGGATGGCGTGCCCTATACTTACAACGCGAACGATTGCAGTGCCGCTGACCTCGATGGCGATGGCGAATACGAGATTATTCTCAAATGGGATCCCACCAATGCAAAAGACAATTCACAGAGTGGCTTCACGGGAAATGTGTTTCTCGACGCCTACAAACTGAACGGCACGTTGCTGTGGAGAATTGATCTGGGTCAGAACATTCGGGCTGGCGCGCATTATACGCAATTCATGGTTTACGACCTGGATGGCGACGGTCGCGCGGAACTCGCCTGCAAGACTGCTCCGGGGACTCGCGATGGGTTGGGTAACTACGTGGACGGCAACGCGGCGTTCACGGTTTACACCAACAGCGGCGGCTACATTCTTAGTGGACCGGAATACTTCACCATCTTCGATGGACTCACGGGCGCGAAATTGTGGAACACGAATTACATCGTGCCGCGCGGGAACGTTTCCGACTGGGGCGACAGCTACGGCAATCGGGTGGATCGTTTCCTCGCGTGTGTGGCGTATCTCGACGGCGTGCGACCGAGCGTGGTGATGTGCCGCGGCTATTACACGCGCGCGACTTTGTGCGCCTGGGACTGGCGGAACGGAGTGCTGACGCAACGCTGGCTGTTCGACACCGGCTTTTCCGGTGGCCCGTGGTCGGGCTACAAAGGGCAGGGGGCGCACAGTCTCACCGTGGGCGACGTGGACGGTGACGGCAAAGATGAAATCACTTTTGGCGCCTGCGCGATTGATGACAATGGAACGGGTCTTTACACCACGGGTTTGGGACACGGGGATGCGCTTCACCAATCCGACATGAATCCAGATCGCAACGGCCTTGAAGTGTGGATGGTTCATGAATCTCCCAGTTCATACGGACCAAATGGCCTGGAATTTCGTGATGCGAAGAATGGTGGACTGATTTTCGGCGTGGACGGGCAGGGCGCAGATATCGGACGCGGTGTGGCCATAGACATCGATCCGAGTCGGCGCGGTTATGAAATGTGGGGGTCGCGTGGCGGCTTGATGAGCGCGACGGGCGTGCAAATTTCTTCGTCGCGCCCGGGACAAATGAACTTCGCCTGCTGGTGGGACGCGGACACCATTCGCGAAATCCTGGACGGCACAACGATTTCGAAATGGAATCCCGCAACGAGCAGCAGTGGTTCGATCCTTTCGCCCGGCGGAATCAGTTCCAACAACGGGACTAAATCTACGCCCGCGTTGTCGGTGGATCTTTTCGGCGACTGGCGAGAAGAAGTCATCTGGCGCACTTCAGACAACTCGAGTCTCCGCATCTACACGACCACAGCAGTGGCGACGAATCGCCTGGTCACGCTCATGCACGACCCGACCTATCGCGTCGCCATTGCGTGGCAGAACGTGGCCTACAATCAGCCGCCGCATCCCGGCTATTACATCGGACCGGGAATGTTCACGCCGCCATTGCCACCCATCTCGACTGCGGATTTGGTTTGGCGCGGCGGAGGCGCGAACCTTTGGGATGCCGGCGTGACGGCGAATTGGTTCACGAATGGATTGTGGGTGAGCAACAATACGCCGGTTGCCTTCAGCGCGGGCCGTTCCGTGTTGTTCGACATTTCCGGCTCGAACAATTCTCCGCTAACGCTCAGCGGGACATTGACGCCGAGTGAGGTGACAGTCTATTCGCCGAAAGATTTTAGCTTTGTGGGAAGCGGGCAATTGAGTGGCACAATGAAACTCGTGAAGGCCGGTCCGGCGCGGCTCATCATCAACAGCACCAACAACTACACGGGTGCGACAGTCGTCAGCGGCGGGGCCGTGTTCGTGAATGGCGCGTTGAACAGTTCGCCGGTCACCGTCGAACGGCGCGGGACGCCCGAAGGACCATCACAATTTGGTGGCGGTGGACAGTTGGGCAACGGGTTAGTCGTGCAGGCGGGCTGCACTTTGACCGTCGGGCCCGGGATAAATTCTCCGGGGACGCTTACGGTCAGCAACGGCGTGACGTTGGCGGGAACGCTCAATCAGTTTGATCTTTCCAACGATCCGGCGGGCGCGACCAAAACAAACGACGCTGTGCAGGTTTATGGCGACCTGACATTGAGCGGCACGAACACGATTGAGATTCGTCAACTCGATGGGTTTCTCGGTGGTGGCGTCTATCCGTTGATCAAGTACACGGGCTCACTTTCGGGCGGGCTTCCGAATCTCGTGTTGAGTGGCACGTTCATTCAGCCCGTTGCCTTGACCAATCCACCGGGAATGATCGCGCTGTTGTCGGCGGTCCCGGCTGTGCCGCCCGTCGCGCCATCCAGTCTGGTCGCCACAACCATTGGCGCTTTTCAAATCAATCTCTCGTGGACGGACAATGCATCGGATGAAAATGTGTATCTCCTCGAGCGCTCCCCGGGTGATCTGGAAAACTTTGCCCTAATTGCTTCGCTGCCGCCGAACACGACCGGCTATCAGGACATCGGGCTCAGCGCGAACACGACTTACTTTTATCGCGTGCGCGGGACGAATCTGGCCGGCTTTTCCGCATACTCGAACACCGACAGCGCCACGACCACCGCGACCCCACCGTCGTTGACGTGGCGCGGTGATGGTTCGCTGAATGTTTGGGACCTCGCCGCCACGGCGAATTGGCGCAATGGAGCTGCGCCGGCGTTTTATGCGGATGGTGCGTTCGTCACGTTTGATCAATCCGGTTCGAACAGTCCCGCCATCGTCCTGGATAGCCCGCTCGCGCCCGGTTCGTTGTTCGTGAATGCCACCAAGTCCTACACGTTCAGCGGTGGTGGGTCACTCAGCGGAGCCACCGCGCTCGTCAAGGCCGGGTCTGGATCACTGACCATCAACACCACCAACACCTATGCGGGTGGCACGATCATCAGCAACGGCACAGTCCTTGCCGGCACTGTGGCTGCGAACAGTGGCGGCTTCGGTGGCGGGCCGATTACGTTTTATGGCGGCACGCTGGAGTTTGTCGGTTGGACCGGCAACAGCGGCACTGAATACGGCGGTAATGCCAATACCTACATCATCCCTGCCGGCATGACGGGAACGATTAGAGTGCCGCAACGGTTTTCGTCGGGACTATCCGGCACGTTGACGGGCAGCGGCACGCTGAATCTGCAGGTCAAATATGTGCGCGGCGACGTGAACGGTAATTGGGCGAACTTCAATGGCGCAATCAATGTGACGCGCGGCAATACTGGCGCGACCGTGGACGACTTCCGGGTGGCCAATGCAAATGGTTTTCCCAATGCGCGGGTCAGTCTGGGCACGAATGTGCTGATGTATTCGCGGGCGTCAGCCAACAGTACCATTCCAATTGGAGAATTTCGCGCCGTGCCTGGCGCGGTGGTGACGGCCGGTGGTTGCAGCGGTAATTGTGGCGCCGGCACGCAGAACGCCGTCACCTGGCGCGTGGGCGGACTCGGCACTGACGCGACGAACTCCGCGTTGTTCTCCGGGACGACAAGCCTGATCAAAGAAGGCGCCGGCAAATGGATTCTCACCAGTGACAACACCTATAGCGGTACCACCGTGGTGAACGGCGGAACTTTGATCGTGAATGGCAATCAGTCGGTCGCGACTGGCAATGTCACTGTGAACGCGAATGGCCGACTTGGCGGTGTTGGAATCGTCGGCGGCAACACCACGGTCAATGGGATGTTAGTGCCCGGTAATGCCATCGGGCCACTCAGCTTCAGTCAGAACCTCACCTTGAATGCGTCCAGCACGACGCAGCTTGAGATTAGCAAGAACCCACCGGCGAATGACATGGTGATTGTCGGCGGCGATCTCACCTGCGGCGGCACGTTGGACGTGTTGAACACCAGCGTCGAATTGCTCGAAGCCGGGGACAATTTCCAATTGTTGAGTGCCAGCAGCTTTAGTGGAGCATTCGCGAATTATGATTTGCCGGCGCTTGAAGTGGGTCTGGCCTGGAACGTGAGTCAGCTTATGGTCGATGGCCGTTTGTGGGTGGTGAGCACGAATCCGCCCGTTATCAGCGAGGTCAGCGCGACCAGCGGGAGTTTTTCAATGTCTGGTGAAGGGGGGACGCCCCATTGGAATTACTCGGTCTTGACCTCGACGAATCTTGCGTTGCCCCTGGCGCAGTGGAGCGTGGTTACTTCCGGCCAATTCGATGCTTCCGGCAATTTCACTTTCAATGGGCTTATCGATCCGGCAGACGCACGACGATTCTACGTTCTCCGGGCACAATAACGCCTGTCCTACGGAATCGCTCACGCGGCTGCGCGGCCTTGCGTTCGCAACAGTTCCGTCGCTGACTCGCACAAA
Organism: Verrucomicrobiia bacterium; assembly: GCA_036274115.1. Lineage (GTDB taxonomy): Bacteria > Verrucomicrobiota > Verrucomicrobiia > Limisphaerales > JADLHS01 > JADLHS01. Next base: position 6,183 of record DASUGI010000010.1, on the reverse strand, counting down.
CCCACGAAGGTTTCTTCCGCCAGGTTCAGTCGTTTTCCCCGCCAATGCAGGATGCCCCAGCGCCGTTGCAATTTACGTCGGCCCAGGGGGAGGGCAACCAGCGAGCCTTCATCCAGCTCCTTTTGCGCAATCCACGGCGCGAGCACGCTCACGCCGAGGCCCAGCTTTACGAGTTCCTTGGTTGCTTCCATGCTGCCCACCTCGATGACCGCGTTGAGCACCATGTCTTCGCGGCGGAAATATTCTTCCACCAGGCGGAACGTCACACTGGTTTTGCTGTAGAGAATGTAGTTCTGCCGCGGAATCTCGGCGCGCTCCACGTGACCGGACTTCGCCCACTGATGTTGCGCGCCAATCAGGAAGAAGAGTTCGTCCGTAAACAGCGGATGAAATTCGAAGTTCGTTTCGTTCGGCGGCTCGATGGTGAGGGCCAGGTCAATGCGATGTTGTTCCAGCGCCGTTACCAGTCCCCGCGTGTCGCCGGGTTCAATGCTGATGGCGTGTTCCGGGAAGCTTTCCTTGAACTCGCGCAACACGGGCGGAATGAGATATTGGCAGGCCGTTGTACTTGCGCCCAATCGCAATCTTCCGCGTCCCCACTTGCCCAGTTTACCCAGTGACGTGCGCGCGTGGTCCATCTCACCCAGAATTTTCTGCGCGTGATGCAAAAGTTGTTCGCCCGCCTGAGTAAGGGCAACCTTTTTGCCCAGCCTGTCCAAAAGCCGACAGCCCACATCGCTCTCCAGCGCCTTCATCGAGTGGCTGATGGCCGATTGAGTCAAATGCAACTCCCGTGCGGTCTGGGTAAAGCTGGCTGTGCGCGCCAACGTGGCGAAGGCGCGAAGCTGTCGGCTGTCGAGTGGCGGCGTCATCAATGAATTCCCTTCATCATTTCAATCGAAACTTCCCCAAGCAGCCGATAGGCCAAGCGCCGTTTCTGGCATCGGCATCGCTAAATGGTCGGCAGCAGGCCAAACCCGCTTGCTAAAGGACAAAATGAACCAAATCTCCCGAAGCGCGAACGGACGTGTGTTGAAAGTCGGGTTCGTCCCACTGGCGGATTGCGCGCCGCTGGTCATGGCGCAGGAACTTGAGTTGTTCGAAAAGTACGGACTGCAAGTCACGCTCAGCCGTGAACTCGGTTGGGCCAGCATTCGTGACAAAATTATTTATGGTGAACTCGATGCGGCTCACGCGCTGGCCGCGATGCCGTTCGCGGCGACGCTCGGGCTGGGATCAAATCGCTGCGAGTGTGTCAGCGCGCTCGTGCTGAATCTGCACGGCAATGCCATCACGCTTTCTCACGATCTGTGGCAACGCGGCGTACGCGATGGAGCGAGTTTGCGCGAAGAGATTGTGCGCTCTCGCCATGATAAGACCCTTACGTTCGGGGTCGTTTTTCCTGTTTCTTCACACAGTTTCCTGCTGCGCGGCTGGCTGGCCAGTGCCGGCATCAGTGCTGAGCGAGATGTTCGCATAGTAGTAGTGCCGCCGCCGCAAATGGTCACGAACCTGAAAGCGGGCCACCTCGACGGTTTTTGCGTTGGTGAACCTTGGAACTCAGTCGCGGTGGAGGCGAAGGCGGGTTGGTGCATCGCGACAAGTGCGGAGCTTGATCCGCGGCATCCGGAAAAGCTTTTGATGGTGACTCGCGAGTTTGCCGAGAAACGCGGAGAGGAACATGTCGCTCTTGTGGCCGCGTTGTTGGAAGCCTGCGAATACTGCGCCGCGCCAGAGAATCGCGAGCAGATTGTGAGTACGCTGGCGCGGCCCGAATACGTGAATGCGCGCAAGGATGCGCTGCTTCACAGTTTTAGCGGCCAGTTCGATTTTGGGAACGACCTCACGCGCACCGTGGCGGATTTCTTTGTGTTCCATGGCGTGGATGTCAATGAACCGTCCGCGCAAAAAGCCGGTTGGATCATTCAACACCTCCGGGAAAGCGGGCTGTGCAAGGATGCCTCCGCGTTGAACTTCGCCCTGGGGCGTCAGGTGTTTCGACCCGACCTTTTTGAGAAGGCCCTCCGACTTCGCAACTCTCTGAAACCGACTCATGACAACCAACCAAGGACCGACACTGAACTCATCAAATTATAAGTTACGCTGGCACGGGCTCACGTGGCTCGTCGTGCTGTTCGCCATTGCGGGCACTGCATATCCCGCTCGCGGCGCCGCCAAACTCGAGAAGCCCGATCTCAAGTTCGGCTTTATCAAGCTGACGGACTGTGTGCCCATCGTGATCGCCAAAGAGTTGAACTTCTTCGAGGACGAAGGGTTGTATGTAACGGTCGAGGCCCAGTCCAACTGGAAGATTCTTCTCGACCGCGTCATCAGCGGCGAACTCGACGGCGCGCACATGCTGGCAGGACAGCCGATCGCGGCGACGATTGGTTTCGGCACCAAGGCGCACGTGGTCACCGCCTTCAGCATGGATCTCAATGGCAACGGGGTCACGCTCGGTAACTCCATCTGGGAAGAAATGAAGGCGATGAATCCGTCCCTCGCGAAAGAGCCAATCGAGCGCCCGCTCAAGGCCGATTTGCTCAAGCCCGTGGTGCAGAAACTCAAGGCCGCCGGCACGCCGATGAAGATGGGCATGGTGTTTCCGGTTTCCACGCACAATTACGAACTGCGCTATTGGCTGGCGGCCGGTGGTATTTCGCCGGGTTACTACACCGCTACGGACACGACCGGGACGAAGGATGCCGATGTGTTGATCTCCGTCACCCCGCCGCCACAGATGCCGGCCACTCTCGCCCAAGGCACCATCCAGGGCTACTGCGTTGGAGAGCCGTGGAATCAACAGGCCGTGATCAAAGGCATCGGTGTCGCAGCCATCACGGACTACGAGATCTGGAAGAACAACCCGGAGAAAGTCTTTGGTGTCACCGCCGCGTGGGCGGAGAAGCATCCCAACACGCACATAGCGGTGGTCAAGGCACTGATTCGCGCTGGCAAGTGGTTGGATGAAAGTGCCGAGAATCGTAAGAAGGCTTGCGAGATTCTGTCCAAACCCGAATACGTCGGCGCGGACAAACAGATCATCGCCAACAGCATGACGGGCACGTGGGAATACTACAAAGGCGACAAACGACCGATGCCGGACTTCAACGTCTTTTTCCGCTACTTCGCCACCTATCCCTACTACAGCGACGCGGTCTGGTATCTCACGCAGATGCGGCGTTGGGGGCAGATTACTGAAGCGAAATCAGATGAATGGTATGTCGCCACCGCGAAGGAGGTATATCGCCCGGAAGTTTATCTCCAGGCCGCCAAGGCGCTCATCGCTGAAGGCAAGCTCAAGGAAAGTGACATTCCCGCGACGGATGGATTTCGGCCACCGACTGCGGAATTCATTGATGGCATCGAGTTTGATGGCCGGAAGCCCAACGACTACCTGCGGAAATTCCCCGTTGGTTTGAAGGATTAACCCCAGCATTCCATGGCAACCCTGATTAAAGCCTGCGAAAACACCGGATTGACCTGGGCCGTGCCGTTCATCCGGCTCGCGCGACGTGAGAATCCGAACGAACAACTGCGGCAGATTCTGCTGAACCTCGGTGTGCCCATTCTGGCCGTGATGTTGTTCCTGGGCGCGTGGAGTTGGGTGGCCGCCAACGTGAAGGTGAGTTTCGGCTCCGTTCCTGGACCGGCGGCGGTCTGGGTCGAAGCCAAAAACCTCTGGGCCAATCATCTCGCCGAACGGACCAAGGAAGCGGACTTCTACAAGCGCCAGGCCGAGCGCAAGCAGGCCTTTCTCGCCGAGAATCCCGGCGGCGAATGGCGCGAGCGCAAATATGCCGGCACGCCCACTTACATTGACCAGATCTTCACCAGCTTGAAGACGGTGTTCACCGGATTCGTCATCGCCGCGATCATCGCCGTGCCGCTGGGCATTCTCTGCGGCCTGAGCAAGGTCGTTAACACCGCGATGAATCCGTTCATCCAGATCTTCAAACCCGTTTCACCCCTGGCCTGGCTGCCACTGGTGATGATCATGGTGAGCGCGCTCTACAACCCGAAGGACCCGTTCTTCGAAAAATCGTTCATCAGTTCCGCCTTCACCGTGGCGCTGTGCTCGCTCTGGCCGGCGTTGATCAACACCGCCTTGGGCGTGGCCTCGATTGACAACGATTACATGAACGTCGCGCGCGTGTTGAAGCTGGGTTGGTGGAAGAAGGTTCGAAAGATTGTCATCCCATCATCGCTGCCATTGATTTTCACGGGGCTGCGACTCTCGCTGGGGGTTGGCTGGATGGTGCTGATCGCCGCGGAAATGCTGGCGCAAAATCCCGGGCTGGGGAAGTTCGTCTGGGACATGTTCCAGAACGGCAGCAGCCAGACGCTGGCGCAAATCATGGTGGCCGTGTTCACCATCGGCTTCATCGGGTTCATTCTGGATCGCAGCATGATGGTGCTGCAAAAGGCGGTGAGCTTCAACGACGCGGTGATCCGCTGAATCGAAATGAAGACAACCTCACGCAAAGAACGCAAAGAACGCAAAACAGAAGTTGATTTGAAAACCTTTGCGTCCTTGGCGCTCTTTGCGTGAGACAAAAATTATGGCATTTCTGGAACTCAACCAAGTCAGCAAAGGCTACGGCTTTGGTGACAAGCGCGCCGTGGTGCTGCGCGACATCAACCTGAGCATCAGCGAGGGCGAGTTTGTCGCGATCGTCGGCTACTCCGGTGCGGGCAAGACGACCCTCATGTCGCTCATCGCCGGGTTGATTCATCCCGATGAGGGCACGGTGAAGTTGCGTGGTGAAGAAGTGACCGAACCGGGGCCCGATCGCGCAATCGTCTTTCAGAATTATTCGCTGCTGCCGTGGCTGAGTGTTTTTGAAAACGTGGCGCTGGCGGTCGATGAAGTGTTTCCCAGTTGGCCCGCCGACAAACGCCGGGAGCATGTTGAGAAATACATTGCGATGGTGAACCTCAAGCCGGCGCGCGACAAGAAACCCCACGAACTCTCGGGCGGCATGCGCCAGCGCGTCAGCGTGGCGCGAGCCCTGGCAATGGATCCGAAGATTCTCCTGCTGGACGAACCGCTCGGCGCGTTGGATGCGCTGACGCGCGCCGTGTTGCAAGACGAAATCGCCCGCATCTGGGCGGAGTCGCGCAAGACCGTCGTGCTCATTACCAACGACGTGGACGAAGGCATCATGGTGGCGGACCGCATCATCCCGTTGAGCGCCGGGCCCGGGGCCACGCTCGGACCCTCGGTGAAGGTGGACATTGAACGGCCGCGGGATCGCAAGGGGCTCAATCACGATCCGCGATTCAAGGACATTCGCAAAGAGGTCATCGGCTTTCTGCTTGGGCAGGGCGGTCGCGCGAAGGCAGCGGTCACCCGCAAGTTGGTCCTGCCAGACATCGAGCCCGAGGACTTGAATATGCCGCGCGGATTGGGTGCGGCGCATGCGCGACGCAAACACGAAGAGAAACGCGAAACGGTGGAGGTGTCATGAGCGATTACGTCGAGCTTTCCAACCTGACGAAAGTCTATCCCACTCCCAAAGGTCCGGCGGTGATCGTAAAGGATTTCAACCTGCGCATCCGCAAGGGGGAATTTGTCACGCTGATTGGCCATTCGGGTTGCGGCAAGTCCACCGTGCTCTCGATGCTCGCGGGACTGAACGACATCAGCAGTGGCGGAATCATTCTTGCCGGCAGGGAACTTTCCGATGCCGGCCCGGATCGCGGCGTGGTGTTTCAATCGCCTTCGCTGCTCCCCTGGCTGACGGCTTTTGAAAACGTCATGCTCGGCGTGGACCAGGTGTTTTTCACGGCCCGCAAGCAGGAACGCCGCGAGATTGCGGAGTACTACCTGACCGTGGTGGGCCTGGGCGACTCGATGCACAAGCGTCCGCGCGAACTCTCACAGGGCATGCGACAACGCGTCGGCATCGCGCGGGCGTTTGCGCTCAAGCCCAAGATGCTGCTGCTCGACGAGCCCTTCGGAATGCTCGACGCGCTGACCCGCATCGAACTGCAACAGGTGCTGCTCGAAGTGTGGGGGCGCACGCAGTTGACGGCGCTGATGGTCACGCACGATGTGGACGAGGCCATTTTCCTTTCCGATCGCGTGGTGATGATGACCAACGGTCCGGCGGCTGAGGTCGGTGACATTCTCGAAGTGAAGTTCCCGCGTCCGCGCAACCGTGCGGCGTTGCTGGAGGA
>DASUGI010000009.1:0-5169 GCA_036274115.1 Verrucomicrobiia bacterium | reverse complement strand
CAGGAGATTATCGCGTCCCGCCGCGGTCGTGACGGCAGTGAAGTAAACGATTCCGAACATGGATGCGATCGGCATGAGTTTTGGCAGAACCGGAAGCGCCTTGGTCGCGTGATGATAAATCACGCCCGCCACAGTGGCGGCTAACACGAATCCGAATACGCCAATCCACGGCAGCGCGTCGGCAGGAACGTTTGCTTTAAACCAGCTCCACCCGCCGAACGAGATAAACAGAAGCCACAGCACGCCGGTCAATGCAGTCCCATAAACGATGCGTCGCCCGCGCGGCTTTGCGAACGTGAGATAATCATGCAACAACGCCGCGCCAATCGGCACGATAACCATTTTGATGATTTCCATCATCATGTGGAACGCCTTCACCTCCACCAATTCGCCTGCGAGGATTTTCATCCACAGTGGCGTCATGATCGGCGCGAGCGCGGTCGTTACCGAAGTCATTGTGATGGAGAGCGCGAGATTCGCCTTCGCGAGATATGCCATCACATTCGACGCGAGCCCGGCAGAGCACGACCCGATGAGGATGATTCCCGCCGCAATCTCGGGCTCAAAATGCAAAACCTTCGTCAGTCCCCAGCCGACCAGTGGCATGATGGTGAATTGCCCGAACACACCGATGAACACCGCAAACGGCATCTTCGCCACACCCTTGAAGTCGCTGAGCTTCATTTGCGTGCCCATGCCGAACATCACCGCCTGCACGATGAACAGGATGAGCCATTTGTTGCGCAGATCGAAGTCGCCCACCTTGAGCAGTTGCGACGGATAGATCATTCCCGCCACGACAGCCACAATGATCCACGCCGTGAATTGGTAGCCGCGTAGTTTTGGAAGAAAACGCAAACCGATGGCCAGCGCGAGAGCGGCAATGACTGCAGCGGGTTGCAAAAATGAATTCATTGGCGGGAGGAAACATCGAACATCGAACATCGAACTCCCAACGTCCGATGCGGGTGCGCGTGCGGATAGTTCATTGGATGTTCGATGTTGGGCGTTGGATGTTCGATGTTTCTCTCATAAAACCGTCGCCAGATAATCCACCGCAATCCCCGGACTCGCCAGAATCGGCACGCGCTTATCGGCTGTGGCCAACGTATCGACCACGCGGGCCATCGAAGCCTGGGCCAGCACGATGACATCCACCTGTTGCGACAATTCCCTCAACGCCACAGCCACCTTTGCGTCGTGCGTCGCGCCGTCGCCCGCCATCAGGGCCTCAAACGCGCCTTCGACCAGTTTGGAAGTGAGTTCAATTCGCTTGCCCGCGATGGCGGCCCGGCGCTGGATCAAATCTGCGGTGGGTTCGAGCGTCGTTGAGAGCGTAGCGATAGCGCCGATACGTTTGCCGCTTACTACTGCCTTGTCCGCCATCGGTTGGTCCACCCGCAGCACCGGCACGCCGATCAACTTTGCACCCGCTTCCACCGCCGGTCCGATGGAGGAGCACGTCACCATGATGTGGTCCGCTCCGGCCAGTTCAGCAGACTCCAGATAACCCGCCACCCGCCGGGCAATCGTCGCGGTTATCGAGCCCGCCTCGCGGATGCCTTTCACGAGCGAATCATCCGCGATGTTGAACACGTCCACATTGGGTAGCTTCTCTTTACACAGTGCTGCGAACACGGGCACGAGCGTGGCCGATGTGTGGACCAGTCCGAGTTTCTTTCGTGTCATAAATTGGAGCGCCGAACTCCGGTTCGGCTCGTCGTTGTCAGTTTTTGGATCGCGACGATCCGGCGAATCGGCGTTCCGCGTCTCACGATTTCGAAATAATTCTGTTGTTGCACGTTATTTCAGAGAATCTGGCGGGTTCAAAATATTCCCCAGAAGGCGAGAGTTGTCTGAGTTGGTTTGGTATTGGTCCAACCAGTGCCACCACAGCGACTGGGTCAGTACAACCACCTCTCCTCCACCTTCCGGGCGTGACACGGCGACGAAGCCATCACGCTCATCATCAGCAAAGGCTACAACTTTCGCCGACGAACCCTCGGCAACGTTAATCAGCGAAGGGCGGTGAAACTGCAACGTGCGAACGCCACGGGTCAAGCGATCAGTCGGAAGATTGGTCACCACGACCGCCTGCCCGACCCTGCTGTAGTCCTGGTCCGACACGTGAAGGCCGTAATTGGTAAGCACCTGGTTTGCTTGGGAAACGCTGCCCGCCATGAACGCGTTGCACGCAAAGATCAGCCGTCCGCCGTTGTCCACAAACAAGCGCAGCCGCAGCATGTCATCGGAGGCCAGACGGACGAGCGTCGCATCGGCCAGGAGCACGACCCGATAAGGATCGAGCCGCGCCGGCAGTTCACTAAGATAATCCGTGTCCAACGGGAGTGCGGAGATCACGCGTCGCCAGGCGTCAAAATGGGAGCCGTCCTCCGTCGCATAAGCCTGGTAGGGCGTGCTGGCAATCAGCAGCCTGGGCAAGGATTCTTCCCTTTCCTTCACCACAACGTTGACGGGCAACGCTGTCCAGCGGCGATCGAGACTCACCTTTATTTTCCCGGCGTAAGCTCCGGGCTTCGTAGTGTCCAATGCGAGTTCGAGGACAACAAAGGGTTTACCCTCATACCATTCGCTGCGCTGTTCTGGATTGACCTTCCGCACGTGAACGAACGACGGCGATTGAACCTCGGGTGTCAGCGTAGCAAGGTCAACGGCCGCGGCGGTCTTGCGAAAATTCTTTGGATGCAGTTTTGAGAGACGCGGATGCCACGCCTGTGGCAAGACCTGAAGCAGCCGGTCGAACGCTTTATCAAACGGGTGTTGGTGCGAGGACGCGAGGAACTTTGCGCTGAAGTGGACGGTGGAGCCGACATAAACAGTGCCGAGATCCAGGTGATCTGGCGCGGCGTCCTCCTGATTCCCGATCAGTCGGTTGCCAAGCCAGAGGCCAAAGATCACCAGACCCAGGACGAAAAGAACCAGCAGGTACTTGCGAGTAGTTTTCATGGCGTCAGATGGTCATCGCCCTTTCTCCTCCAAACTTCTCGACCGACTTTTGCAACTCGGGGCATCTGGCCGCTGCGGCGTCCCACCACTTTTGCAGTGAGCGCACTCTCGCAGCCGGACCATCGGGATGGGCCATGATGCCGCCGCCTGCCTTGTAAAGCAGATCAACGGTCCTGGTGCGCCGATAGGTCTCGCAGTCCTGGCCGTCCCCTTGGCCGGGCGAAACGACGGGAAGAACTGGAGCGCCGGCCGTTTTCTCCCGCTCTTCCCCCCAAAGGAGGAGAGAGGGCCGGGGAGAGGAGGCCAATGTTTTCGAGATGTCTTGAACCCCTCTCCCTGTCCCTCTCCCCGCTTGGGCGGAGAGCGGGGAATCTTCCGCGCGATGGCTCGCATTACTCCACAACGGTTTGGCACACGCCTCCATTGCGCGCACCACGGAATCATCACTTTCCCAAAACTTGTTCCCGATACCGTAGACGTGAAGTTGATCCACGCCTGCGAGCCGCCAGAGAACTGGATACGCGGGAAACTCAATGCCGAGCAGCGAAGGCTCGCCCGCCAGCGATGCAGCGGCCTTCTCGACCTCGAGTGGCGTCTCGATGAGGTACGTTGCAAAGATGCGTTCCACGGGTGCGCGCATCGTAGGTTTGGGCGCTGTCCTGCTCAATGGCAAAACAAGTTCGCGTTGTGCAATTCACCTGCGTAAAGTTGCCCCCGATGATCCACTACTCCCATTACGGAGCGCGGGCTTTAGCCGGCTTTAGCCCGCTTCACGGTGCTTTGTTCGGAGGCGATCACAATGACCAGCTCGCTTGCTTTTGGAACATTGAAGCGGCGTGAGCGCCGCGCTCCATTGGCGCGCGAATGCCGTTGTTGGATTGCTCGAATCCTGGCGGCTTCCGCGATAGCAGTTGTGGCGTTGACCGCAAGCGCCGTTGAAACGCAGCGCGTTCATCTGTCCGGTCGCGACAAGGATGACGCCGTGCCGTGGAAGTTCATGTGCACCACCGGCGCGCTTTCGGGTTTCTGGACCAACCTTCCCGTGCCTTCCAACTGGGATGTGAAAGGCTTCGGTCATCTCACCTACAAGAAGGATTATTCAAACTCGATCACCGAGTGCGGACTTTATGAAAAGGAGTTTTCTGCGCCAAAGAGTTGGAAAGACAAACGCGTGTTCCTCGTGTTTGAAGGCGCAATGACGGACACGACGGCGAAGCTGAACGAGCAATCGGTCGGGCCAACGCATCACGGCGGGTTTTATCGGTTCAAGTATGAAGTGACAGACAAGCTAAAGCTCGGCGCGAAGAACAAGCTTGAGGTCACGGTCGCGAAACACTCGGCGAATGAATCGGTCAACAAGGCGGAACGATTGGCGGATTACTGGGTGTTTGGCGGGATTTATCGGCCGGTGTATCTGGAGGTCGTGCCGCAACAACTCATCGAGCGTGTGGCGATTGATGCGCGAGCGGATGGGAGTTTTGCGATGGATGTGTTTGTGGACGGGGCTATGGCTGGAGATGCCGTGGAGGCGCAGATTGTGACGTTGGGTGGGAAGAAGGTGGGGGAAGTGTTCGGAGTTCCGGCTTTAGCCGGTTCGGGCCGCCTGAAGGCGGAACTCCAAACTCGAATCGCCTCCCCCAAACTCTGGACTGCGGAGACGCCGAATCTTTATCGCGTCGAGGTGCGATTGAAGCGGGGCAAAAAGGTTTTGCACGAGTTCACCGAGCGATTCGGCTTTCGCACCTTTGAAGTGCGCGATGGCGATGGGCTTTATCTCAACGGGCAGAAGCTCATTCTCAAAGGCGTGAACCGGCATTCGTTCTGGCCGGACTCGGGTCGGTGCTTGAGTGAGGCGGTGCATCGGTTGGACATCACGACCATCAAGGAGATGAACGGCAATGCGGTGCGCATGTCGCATTATCCGCCGGACGCGGAGTTTCTCGATCTGTGCGATGAACTCGGGCTTTACGTGCTGGATGAACTGGCGGGCTGGCACAATGCGTATGATACAGACATCGGCACGAAGCTTGTCGAGTCCATGGTCACGCGTGACGTGAATCATCCGAGCATTTTGTTCTGGGACAACGGCAATGAGGGCGGCTCGAATCCGGAACTGGATCGCGTGTTTCACGAGTTTGATCCGCAGAAGCGGCGCGTGCTGCATCCGTGGGGATTGCACAGCGGCGTGAACACGGCGCACTA
>DASUGI010000008.1:0-8741 GCA_036274115.1 Verrucomicrobiia bacterium | reverse complement strand
CACCTCCAAGCGCGAAAGCATCACCATCACCAATATGATCACGTTCACGCCGGAGTTCGTGGCCAACCGGCCCGCGACCCTGTATCTGGATAATCAAGGTAATGGCTCGCTGTTGATGCGGGGTTTGGGGGCGACGGCCCGGACCTATGAAATCGAAGCGACCGACGACCTGGTCAATCCGAATTGGACGGTCCTGGGCAACACCACGGCGGATGGCAATGGCCGGTTCATCTTCCCGATTTCGCAGACCATCCCGAAGCGCTTCTTCCGCGCGCGCGAAGTTCTTCAGTAACGAGCGTTTTCATACTTTCCCCCCTCGTGTGAGGCGGGGCGAAGACCCTGGCGAAAAACTGTGTGTGCGCCAGGGTCTCGTGCTTTTGGCGCTATGACACCAACGCGACTGCGGCCACAAGATCCTCAGTCTTTCCTTTGCTCCCCGGGTGCAAGGCAAACTCAGAAACCGGTTGGACGGCACTCCGACCAACGGCAGCGGAGCCATGACCGCGACGATTTCCATGGTCCGGATCAGCCGCAATGCGTGGAAACTCTCGGACGCTTCGGGCAATTTTCAGCAGGCACAGCGTGCTATTCAAAGCTACGGCGGTGATGTGGTTGTTCAGCAAAATGCTGGCTTTAAGGTTGGCGGCGTAATGGTCGTTCGACATAGGCGCGCATAATGAAACTCCGAACCCATCCACGCAATCCCGCCGCATGCCCGATTCGAGGTAGTGGAATATGCGAAGCCGCCCCGGGGGCCATCAAGCGACCGTCCTGGTTTCGACGAGATTCTCCCATCCTTGCCGGAAGCCAACCACAAGGCCGCACCTGACCCATTTGGGGCTTCAATAAACCCTTTACTGCCACCGTCAGACCCATCGTGTTCACCCTGAATCCTGAGAGCATCGCGGCCCGAGTCAAGGCAAGCAGCCTGCCACCCCGTATCCCGGCCCTGAGCGAATCTGTGTGGTGCGGAATGATTGGCTTTACGGTAGTGAGCCTTGGCGGATTCGCGCCGTGGGTTTTTGGTGGGCGATGGTTTTATCGGACGGTCGGGGAACTCGGATTGTACGCAGTCTGCGCGATTGCGTTTATTGGGCTCAGTGGCCCGCTCCTGCACCGGCTGATCATCGGGCCGGGCTCACTGAGTCGCTGCTACAAGATCTTCAGCCTCGCTTTCTTTGCCTATGCCGGGGTGTGGACGATTACCTGGATGTCCATGGCTCGTTCCGCAGGCACGGTTACTGCCGGCATCGTCGGGGCGATTGCCGGTATCGTCGCCATGGGCGCAATTCTGGCGCTGGGATTCAAGTCTCCAGAGGCAACGCTCAAAGTCATCGTCGCTTTGTTCGTCGGCAATGTAGTCGGCTACTTCGTCGGCCAATGCGCCCACGACGGCATTAACGCGTTGAAGGAAGGCACTGCCACAGGATTTGTCCTGGAGCGCCAAACGCGATCAATACTTTCCAAGTCGGCATGGGGACTTTGCTATGGCCTCGGGTTCGGGGCCGGGATTGGCTTTGCGTTTCACGCCTGCCAGGCCAAAGCGCGGAAGCTTCTCGCCGCAACGCTGTGAGCTGTGCGTCAACCTTGGGAGCGCCGGCGTCCCGGCGGCGAGTTTGCGCATAATGCCATACCAATTCGCCAGCGAGACGCTGGCGCTCCCAGAGATTCTCGCGCTGACTTGCGTTTGCGACTCCGCTCGCCATACTCCGCGTCACCATGTCGTCCGCCAGCACGCTCAACATCGCCATCATTGGTTGTGGCGGCATCACATTGCAGAATCATTTGCCCGGCCTTGCACTTTGTCCCGACGTAAAACTCACCGCGCTCTGCGATGCGAACGAAGTCACGCTCGAACGAGCGCGGCAACAGACTGGCGTGAAGATTACCTGCGCGAGGTATGAGGACATTGTGAAGCGCGATGATGTTGATGCCGTCATCATCGCGACGCCGAATCTCACGCATGCGCCCATCGCCTTGGCGGCAGTTGCGCACGGCAAACATGTCCTTTGCGAAAAGCCGCTGGCGTTGAACTATCCCGATGCCCAAGCCATGGCAGAAGAGGCTGATCGCGCCAATGTGCGCCACATGACCGCGTTCACGTACCGATTCGTCCCCGCGATGCGTTACCTGGCGCATTGTGTTAAGCGAGGCGATTTGGGTCAGCCGTATCATTTCCGCTCCTGCCGGTTGCAGGATTGGGGCACACGCGATCTTGGCTGGCGACAGGTAAAGAAACTTGCCGGCACCGGCGAACTCGGTGACATGCTGAGTCATCGCATTGACTTCGCTCACTTGCTCGTTGGCCCGATGAAACGCCTGGTTGCAAATCTGAAGCAATGGCATCCGGTGCGCGGCGGTCAACCCAACGACCTGGATGATTGGGTGGCGATCTTATCCGAGTTTCAGTCTGGCGCGACTGGAGTGTTGGAAAGCAGCAAACTCGCCAGCGGTCGCAATGAAAGTTGGCGCAGTCTCGACTACGTGGAACTGAACGGCAGTGAACGCTCATTCGTTTTCATCACGGGCGATTGGAATAAACTGCAAACCGGCAAAGTCGGCGGCCCTGGATTGGAAACCATCGAGATCCCGCGCGAGTTCTGGAAATGGCCCGGCTCACCGCGCGACCAGTCACAAGGCGATCCACTGGTGACGTTTCGTTACGACCAGGCGTGGGAGTTCGTAGACGCGATTCGCAATCAGCGTCCGTGCGTTCCGAGTTTCCATGACGGCGCGCGCGCACTTGCCGTGATGGATGCGGCGGTGAAATCGGCAGAAACACGGCAATGGGTGGAGCTATGAACAAGACAGCAGTTGTGACCGGCGGCGGCAGCGGCGTGGGACGCGCCATCGCATTGAAACTGGCGGCCCAAGGTTGGCGCGTCGTGGTCCTGGGCCGTCGTGCTGAGCCTTTGAAAGAGACTATTCAGCTCGCCGGAGCGAACTCCGCGGCGCTGACATCTTACCCTTGTGATATTGGTGACGCCGCTTCCGTGGCGGAAATGGGTCGGGATGTGCTTAGTAAGAACCGTGAAGTTCATCTGCTCGTGAATGCCGCGGGCACAAATGCACCTCGTCGTGCATTGGAGGTTTTATCGCTGGATGACTACCACGCAATGATCGCTACCAATCTGAATGGCGCCTACTACTGCGTCCAAGCCTTTCTCCCACAAATGCGGGCGCGCAAGAGCGGATTGATCGTGAATATTGTTTCCGATGCGGCGAAACAAGCCTCGGCCAAAGCTGGTCCCGCTTACGTGATGAGCAAGTTCGGTCTTGTGGGATTAACTCAAAGCATCAACGCGGAAGAACGGCCCAACGGCATTCGCGCCTGCGCCATCCTTCCGGGCGACATTGATACTCCTCTGCTCGACAAGCGCCCTGCCCCGCCCGAAGCCGCCGCCCGCGCAAAGATGTTGCGCGCAGAGGACGTGGCCGACTGCGCGCTGTTCTGCATCAACCTGCCCGAGCACGTCGTCGTGGAAGAAATGCTCGTGCGTCCGCGCTAACTTAATACCACGCGAGTTGGGGTTTGACGTCCGCGCGTTTCCACGCTTCGTTAAATTCCCGTTTCACGATGTCGGCGGAATCGGTCTTGCCTTGCGCACGCAAGCTTTGCTCCAGCCCATACAATCCCCAGCCATTGCGCGGCCAGCGTTGAATGTCTTCGCGGAAGATCTGCTCAGCTTCGGCTGACCGGCCGGCTTGCAGCAACGCGGCCCCCAGGGCGGGTCGAACCGGCAGCGGCCAGTACGACGGCTCCATGTAAGGCATTTCGTCCTCGCCCTTCACCGCCTTTTGCAAATGCTCGATCGCTGCGGCGTTGTCGCCTTTTGCTTGAGCGACCTTTCCGGCCAGCCACTGCTCCGCCACCGTCAGCATTGCGGTGGCCGGAAACGCTGGATTGTCCAGCTTCTTTGCGTCTTCAGAGTTTACCAACTTCGACATCTCGGAAAGCTCCGCACTCGCCTGTTCGGCCTGCTTCTTCGCGGCAAACGCCAGGCCTCGCGAGTAATGCCACATGGCGCGGTCGATCAAAAAGTCGTTGGTCATCGGCGGTTGCGGCACTTTCAATACTTCATCCCACCGACCGAAGCGAGCCAGCGTCAACCATGGCAAGTGGCGTAAGCGCGGCCCTTCGACCGCCTTCCTTGGTCCACAATAGTTTTCCAGCGCAATTTCCGCGGTCTTCTTTGCATTGGACAAGGCGTCAGCACTGCGGCCCTGGAACAACGAGGCATACCAAAGGAAGTGCTCGTTGTGCGGATAGTATGCGCCCGGATAAAATCCTTGAGCCGCGCACTGCCGGATGTAAGAACGATCCGCTTTCACCGCGAGTTTGTTGGCGAGTTCTGCGTCGTCGTATTCACCGACCCGCATGTAAATATGCGCGGGCATATGAACCAGGTGGCCCGCTTGCGGCGCATAGCCCGTCAAGCGGTCGGCGGACGGAATGCCCTGCTCCGGATGCGGACCAGCTTCCACTGCGTGAATGAAAAAGTGATTCGCCCCGGGATGATTCGGGTCGCGTTGAATGACATAGCGCAACGCGGCAAACGCCTCTTCAGTCTCCGGCTTGGGCGAACGGTCCTTGAGCCAGTAATCCCACGGCATGGTGTCCATCAACGCTTCCGAGAAAATGACGCGAGCGTCCAGGTCGTCAGGAAACTGCTTCGTCACCTCGCGCATCGCCGCGGCGTAGGCTTTGTCCAAAGCCGAGCGGTCTTCGACGAATTCGGCCTGATACCGCTTGGCCATGGCATCGATGTAGGCCTGTTCATTTGCATTGCCCCGCGACTTCAACGCCACGGCCTTTTGCAGCGCCTCCCACGCCCGGGCGTTGTCCTCTTTATCCATGGGCCGGTTCACGTGCGGACCGCTGGCGTAGGCGATTCCCCAATACGCCATCGCGCAATCCGGATCGTGCTTGAGCGCCGCGCGGAACGAACGAATCGCTTCCGAATGATTGAAGGCATAACAAAGCGTCAGCCCCTGATCGAAGTACCTCTGCGCCTGTTTCGATTTGGTGGTAATCGGATGTTGATGTTTCCCCAACCCGTCAAACAGCGGTGCGGGTTTCGTGTTTTCGCCGGCCGAAGCCGACCCCAAACTCCCGGCTATGGCCAGCACCGTCAGCATGGTCGTGAGTTGATTTTTCATAGGCATTCGTAGTCAATTCAAACAGCACGGATTTTAGGAAGACCTTACCGGCTGTCGATGGAACTTTAGTTCCACTGCTGCGAATTTTGCAACGACCTAATTTGAATGCGACTTAAAGACGACGCTGAACTCAGCTTTGCGACAGCACCAACCAGAAGAGCGAAACGGGGCGCGACATTTATGTCGCTTCAGTGTGCGAATCGAAAGGAGCGTTCAAATCAAGACAAGCGCACTTGAGCCATCCACGGTGAAGCGGGCTAAGCCCGCGCTCCTATCGCATTTAACGGCGTCTTGCCGCTAAGTCAGCCGGCCAACAACTCTGAATCCGAAGTGTGGATGCCCGATGACGTTCCACAGCGAGAGCCATGCGGGCAAAAGCATTTCCGTTCCGCGGGCCGTTTTGATGTCGCCAAGGTCAACAATGTCCGTCCAGCCAAAATCCCTTAACAATGCAGTGACCGTTTTCTTCGCATTGGCGTCGTTGCCGGAAAGCAACATCGTAGGATTGCCGCCCTTTGAGGGATCTACCATCACATCGGCATTTACGATGTTCAGCGCCTTCACCACCTTGGCGTACGGAAGCGCCTTTTGGACATGCTCGCCGAGCGACTCGGTATTACACATCAGGAGTGACGGCGGCATACCGCGGGAAAAATCGAGCGGGTTGCTGACGTCGATTACGATTTTGTCGTTGAACGAATCCGCCCCCGCAGTGCGAACAACCTCCAACGTTGCCTCGCCTTTGGTGCAGAGAAACACCAACTCGCTGTAGAGCGCGGCATCGGCAAACGTCCCTTGAGAAGCGTTGATGCCATTCTCGTTCGCCCATTTGGCCGCAGCCGGATTATTAGGCGTTCGCGAACCCATCGTGACGTGGTGTCCGAGTTGAACGAGTTTTGTGGCGATGGCTGCTCCAACCATGCCGGTTCCAAGCACTCCAATTTTCATAGGCTGACCAAGCAAATTTGATGATTGCCCTTCACTCCTGGGAGTCATACTAACGCGAAAATGCCATGCGGCAAGCCAACGGGCGCAGGATTGTTCTCAGAAGGAAAACATCCCTGGCGATTGTCTGAAACCGGTACAAAAGCGCGCCGGGACTTGACCACTCGAGCCGCTCTCGTCACTTCGACGCGACAGGCTTGGAAGATTTCTGAGCGCGAACCCAGTCCTTAATCCGCACCTCCAGAACATCCAGCGGCAACGCCGCGTTGCCAAGAACCTGATCATGGAATTGTCGAATATCGAACTTCGCGCCGAGTTCTTTGGTCGCATAGGCGCGAAGCTCTTTGATCTTGAGTTCGCCGATCTTGTAAGCGAGCGCCTGTCCGGGCCAGACGATGTAGCGATCCACTTCCACGGTGACGTCGTGTTCGTTCTTGCTGGCATTGGCCAGAAAATAATCAATCGCTTGCTGACGGGTCCAGCCCTTCGAATGCATGCCGGTGTCCACGACGAGGCGAATGGCCCGCCACATTTCATAAACCAACTGACCGAACTTCATGTATGGGTCTTTGTAGAATCCCATTTCAGGGCCAAGACTCTCCGCGTAAAGCCCCCAGCCTTCAACGAACGCCGTGTAGCCGCCGTGTTTGCGAAATTCCGGCACCGCCTCCAACTCTTGCGACAATGCGATTTGAAAGTGATGCCCCGGCACGGCTTCGTGAAGCGACAACGCTTCCATCTCCCACTTTGGCCGCGTGTCCAGGTGTGAGGTATTGGCATAGTAATAACCTGGACGCCCGGCTTCGGGAGAACCCGGCTGATAATAGGCGGTGGTTTGCGATTCTTCGGCATATCCCGGCACCGCCACAACGCCGTACGGCAAACGCGGCAACTTGCCAAACAGCCGAGCCAATTCCGGGTCTGCCCGCTTGCAGATGTCCCGATAACCGCGCAGCAAATCTTCAGCGCTCGTATAATAGAACTGCGGGTCCTTTCGGAGAAACACGAGAAACTCATCGAAGCTGCCCTTGAACTGAGCCTGAGCGATGACTTTGTCCATCTCCACCCGAATTCGCTTCACTTCAGCCAGTCCAATCTCGTGGATCTGCTCCGGCGTCAGCGAAGTCGTCGTTGAGACCCGTGCGTTGTATTCATACCAGGCTTTGCCATCAGGCAACTCACCCATCGCAATCGTCTCACGCGCTCCCGGCAGATATTCCTTCGCCAGAAAGTCATGAAGCCGGTTGAAAGCTGGAATCACCTTGTCCCTTAGCGCGGTCTGCGATTCATGAGTAAAACGGGAACGGTCCGCGTCTGAAAATTCTGCCGGAAAGGTCCGAAAGTTCAGCAACAGGGAATTCTTGGCCGGGTCGGGCTCGGTTTGGTCTTTCGCCTGTTGCGGAACGTTTCGCAAAGCAATTCGAGCCGGCGTAATTTCAGCCGCCTGCCCCTTCTTCAGCAGAACGATGGCTTGGTCGATGGCGGTGGGGATGCCATTCAATCGCGCGACCAGGTCCTCGTAATCCTTCACCGTCGAGTGTGGTGACAGTTCCATGTACCGGGCGAGATCCTGCTGCACGCCGCTTAATTGAGTGATTTGAAAATATTCCGCCGGAAAGCGAGTGCCTTCGACCGCCACTTCGTAGTTCTTGCGGAAAAGGTCATAGCTCAATTGATCAGGCGCGGCGAGCTTGTTGCGATTGATGGACTTGATGACCTTCAACGGCGACTGCAATTCCCGCTTCCGTCGCGCAATGGCGTCCAGCGAATTGTCCGTCCAACGATGGTTTTGCCCGGCATAACCCACCTCCGTCGCGAACTCCGGGCTCTCCACCATCGTGTGCTCCCAGTCGAGTTTGAAGAGCTTGTGCAAACGCTCCGTGTCTTTGCCACGACTCTTGGCGAGCTTGTCGCACTCACGTTCGAAGTCCGTTTGAGCCTGCCCAAAACAGGAGGCATCCAGCATGACAAGCAAAATCACCGATAGCCGCAGAACGTTCCGGATGGAAATCATGCGGCAAAATAGCGACTCGAATCTCAAGCGCAAGAAATTGCCCCGCCAGCATGGCCGAAACGAAAAACTGCTTGACGCTCCCGCCTTACTGTCATAGTGTCATATGACAGTCGACGCCGCCATGATCTTTCAGGTCAATTTTAAATCAGGTAAACCTGTCTATCTGCAGGTGGTGGATCAGGTCAAGTCTGCCGCGGCCTCCGGTGCGCTGCAAGCGGGCGAACCGCTGCCCTCGATCCGGCCACTAGCCGAGGAACTGCGCGTTAACCGCAACACGATTGCCAAGGCCTACGGCGAACTGGAAAGCCAAGGGGTCATCGAAACACTTCCCGGCAAAGGCTGCTTCCTCAAGGAGAACAACTCTCCGCTCAAGAAGGATGTGCGCCGCAAGCTACTGATCGAGGAGATTGATCAAGCCATCGTGCAAGCTCACCACCTGCAGGTGCCGCGCGGAGAATTCATCGAACTGGTGCGCGAACGCTTTGACACCCTGGAAGAAAAACAACGCGCCCGCGAGAACCACAAACCGGAGTGACCACCAATGAATGCGCAAACTCCAGCCATTGAAATAGACCACCTCGCTTACGCCTACGGGAAGAGTGATGCCGTGCACGACCTCAGC
>DASUGI010000007.1:0-29431 GCA_036274115.1 Verrucomicrobiia bacterium | reverse complement strand
GCGTTATCTTGCGAAGACAACCAAGTTCAAGGCCCGCATCCCGCCGCATCATCACGCCGAGTTTGCGGCGTTTATTGTGGAGTAGCCGCCTGCCACCACAACCCTGCACAACCGGGGCCCACGATAACATTTTCTCGTAGCGCAGATTTCCCAATCTGCTGTACCGCGCTGTACCGCCGATTTCTAATCGGCATGGATGGGAAACATCAGCGCGTCCCGGCATCCGCGATACAGCCACGAGTGTCCGGGTAGTACTCGAAGAGAACCGCCCATTTGCCTCTCCGAAGTAGCCCAAAGATTTGGGGCGGACAAAGATTGAAAGGAAACAGATCTGTCCGGAGCAATTCCGGAATTCGTCATCCTGGTCCGCCTCTAATCTTTGGGGGTTTCATTGCTCAATTCTTGCGGTGCGGCGGGCGTGTGCTTTGCTGAGGGTGCCCAAAGATTTGGGGCGGGCAAAGATTGAATCGAAGCGTGATACAGCCGGATGCAATCCTGCGCTACGTGGATACAACCCAAGTGCCGGATTTTGCAGATTGACCGGCATTTCCGCGCTCGCTACCCTCCACGCCCCTGCCAACAGGGCTTTATGCGACATACGATCTCAATTCTGGTGGAGAACAAGTTCGGCGTGCTCACACGCGTCGCCGGCTTGTTCAGTGGGCGCGGTTACAACATTGATTCGCTCAACGTCGCTCCCACTCATGACAGCACGGCCTCCCGCATGACCATCGTCACGCACGGCGACGAGTCCACGCTGGAACAGATCGTCAAGCAGCTCAACAAATTGCCCGATGTCCTCAAGGTGCAGGACTTCCGCGAGGGCGAATACGTGGATCGCGAACTGGTGCTGATCAAAGTTGGCGTGGATTCCAAATCGCGTGCTGAAGTCATGCAAATTACCGACATTTTCCGCGCGAAGATCGTGGACGTTCAACCCAGGACCTTGACCATCGAAATCACCGGCAATGAAAGCAAGGTCGAGAAGTTCATCGATCTCATGAAAACGTTCGGCGTGCTCGAATTGACCCGTACCGGTAAAGCCGCGATGCCCAGGAAATAGTCGGAAGTTGAATCCAAGGTTGCAATCGACCCGGATTCGAAATCGTAAATCGTAAATCAAAAATCGTAAATCGAATCATGCCCGCAAAAGTCTATACTGACAAAGACGCGAATCTCGCCGTTCTGAAAAACAAAACCCTCGCCGTGCTCGGCTTCGGCTCGCAAGGCCACGCCCACGCGCTCAACCTCAAGGAGAGCGGACTCAACGTCATCATCGGCCTTTACGAAGGCAGCAAGTCCATTCCGGTCGCCAAGGAGAAGGGTTTCAAGGTTTACCCCACGGGCGAAGCGGTGAAGCGCGCGGACGTCATCATGGTGGCCTTGCCGGACACCAAGCAACCCGCGGCTTACGAGAAGGACATCAAGCCGAACCTCGCGCCGGGGAAGACGCTGTTGTTCTCGCACGGATTTTCGATTCATTTCAAAACCATCGTTCCGCCGAAGAACGTGAATGTAATCATGGTCGCGCCGAAAGGCCCGGGCCACATTGTCCGTCGCCAATACACGGAAGGCAAAGGCGTGCCGAGCTTGATCGCCGTGTATCAAGGTGGCAAAGCGGCAAAGGATATTGCCCTCGCGTGGGCCAAAGGCATCGGTGGCACGCGCGCCGGTGTCATCGAAACCAACTTCAAGGAAGAAACGGAGACTGATTTGTTCGGCGAACAGACTGTGCTTTGCGGTGGCGCCAGCGCGCTCGTGCAGGCCGGGTTCGAAACACTCGTCGAAGCGGGTTACTCGCCGGAGATGGCCTACTTCGAATGCTTGCACGAACTGAAGCTGATTGTTGACCTGATGAACGAAGCCGGCATCAGCGGCATGCGCTTCTCGATCTCCGAGACGGCCAAGTGGGGGGACGTGAGCGTCGGCCCGAAAATCATCGATGCCAGCGTGAAGAAGCGGATGAAGGCCGCGCTCAAAGACATTCAGTCGGGCAAATTCGCCAAAGACTGGGTCAAGGAATACAAGGGCGGCTACAAGCGCTACAATGCGTTGCTTAACAAGGGTGCAAAGCATCCCATCGAAAAAACCGGTGAACGCCTCCGGGCGATGATGCCGTGGATGCAGAAGCGCAAGATCAAAGGCGCGCAAGCAGCCTATTAGACGCGGAGCGCGGAGTTCGGAACGCGGAATTTCAACAGCCGCCGAGGTGAAAACTTCGGCGGCTTGTTTGTTTGTGTCCCCATAATTTGACTAGCCGTTGGCCTTGCATCAACTGACTGGTTTGGCAACCTAGGTTTCCAAAATTGTCACCGCTCAGAATCATGCACGCACTGGAACATTGAGTTGAACACGCTTCTTCAACTTTCATCCGTCACGAAATCCTTCGGCGCGGTGCGAGCGCTCAAAGGTGTATCGTTTGATTTGCAGGCCGGAGAAGTCCATGCGCTGCTTGGCGAGAATGGCGCGGGCAAATCCACCCTCATCAAAGTCATCACCGCGGCGCATCAGCCGGATGGCGGTTCGATTGCCATCAACGGCGAGCGGGTGGCTCATCTTTCACCCGCAGCCGCGCACAAGCTCGGCATCGCGTGCATCTACCAGCAACCCGCGTTGTTTCCGGACCTGACTGTTGCTGAGAACATTGGTCTGCGGCTTGAATCTGCCTCTCCGTTTCGCAAGGTGAATTGGGGGACTCGCGAGACGCGGGCCGCGGAGTTGCTTAAACGTATCGGTGCGGACATTTCCCCGGATGCCGAAGTCCGCTCGCTCTCCATGCCCGAGCAGCAGCTCGTGGAAATTGCGTGTGCCATCGGGGCGGGAGCACGCATCGTTATCATGGACGAACCCACCGCGTCGCTGACGCAAAAGGAAGTGCAGTTGCTGTTCGCCGTCGTGAAGGATTTGCGCGCGAGCGGTGTGGGCGTCATCTACATTTCCCATCGGCTTGAGGAGATTTTCGCACTCGCGGATCGCGTGACGGTATTGCGCGATGGCGAAAGCGTGGGGACGCGGGAGGTTCGCAGGACAGGTGTCGCGCCTGTCTCACTTCAAGAATCCCCCGCTCAAGCGGAAAAATCAGATGGAGACAGGCGCGACGCCTGTCCTACGCTGACCGAATCCGAACTCATCAAACTCATGGTGGGCCGCGAAGTCTCGCACATCTATCCGTCGGCCGAGGGCGAGCCGGGGGCGGTCGTGCTCGAACTGAAGAATCTCACCTGCGCGGCTGGCGGGGTGAGCGATGTGAGCCTTTCCGTACGCGCCGGAGAGGTTCTAGGGCTTGCTGGGTTGGTCGGCGCAGGCCGCACCGAACTGGCGCGTGTGCTCTTTGGTATCACGCCAGCAGATTCAGGTGAAATCACTCTCAACGGCCAGCGCGTGCGGATCACTTCACCGCAGGAAGCGGTGGCGCACGGTATTGCCTACGTGCCCGAGGACCGGCGACGGCACGGCGTTATTCTCGAGATGCCCATCGCGCACAACATGACGATGGCGATTCACCAACGCATTTTCCCCGGCGCCTGGTTGCGCTCCGGCGCGGAGAAGTCACTGGCGCAGGATTTCATCCGCGACCTTGGCGTAAAAGCGTATGGACCGGAAGCACCTGGCGGTTCGCTGAGCGGCGGGAATCAGCAGAAGGTCTCGCTGGCCCGCTGGCTGGCGACGAAGCCGAAGCTGCTCATTCTCGATGAACCCACCCAGGGCGTGGACGTTGGCGCAAAGAGCGAAATCCACAAAATCATTCGGCAACTTGCCAGGCAAGGACTGGCGGTGCTGATGATCTCCAGCGATCTGCCGGAAATTCTCGGGATGAGCGACCGCATCGCCGTCATGCGCGAAGGCAGAATCGTTCGGATGTTGCCGGGGAAATCCGATGCGCACACGGTGATGGCAGCGGCACTTGGCCAGACGGAGGTCTCGAAGTGAGGCGCTACTTTCGCGAACTCTCCGTTGCCGGCGCGCTGGCCGTTGTGTTGCTGGCGCTCGCCGTGTTCGCTCCCGCGTTCTATCAACCGCAGCCACTGCTCTCGTTGTTGACTCGCGAAGCGCCCACGCTCGTCGTCGCCTGTGGCATGGCGTTGGTCATCATCAGTCGGCAGATTGATATTTCGGTGGGTTCGCAGTTTGCCGTGTGCAGTGTGTGCGCTGGTTTGCTCGCAGCAAAAGGAATGGCTTTGCCACTGGTGTTCGCTTGCTGCGTCGCGATTGGTGGGCTGATGGGCGCATTGAACGGGGTGCTCGTGGCGGGACTGCGGTTGCCGTCCATCGTGGTAACGTTGGCCACCATGGTGACGTGGCGCGAAGCGTTGCGTTGGTTGCGGCAGGGGCAGTTCGTGAATCTTCCGGACGGAACGCAGTGGTTTGGCTTGAGTCAGAGGGGAGGGCAATGGATGCTGATCATTGCCGCATTGGTGATCCTCGTATCGCTTGCGATTGCCACAAGGCATTTATCCGCCGGGCGCTTCATTTACGCTGTGGGCACTGACGCGGAAGCGGCACGATTGGCGGGCATTCGACCGCAGCTTACAACCTTTGCTGTTTTTGTTTTCATGGGCGCATTGGTCGGGCTCGCCGCCATGATGAACGTCGTGCAATCACCGCAGGTTGATCCAAAGTCCGGCTCGGGATTGGAACTCAAGGTGATCGCTGCGTCTGTCGTGGGTGGTGTCGCCATTTCGGGAGGGCGCGGAAATCTTTGGGGCGTCTTTGTTGGCGTGCTGCTGCTGGCATCCATCAGCCCGGCGCTGACGCATCTGCGGGTGGAGGCGTATTGGGAGAAAGCGATTCAAGGCGCAATCATTTTGCTGGCGGTGGTCGCGGATGGTTTGCGCAATCGGAAACAACGTTAACCACGGATGAACACGGAGAGACACGGATTCAAAGCCATTCTGCTCCGGCACGAGACGATTCTGTTGTTCGTCGTGTTGCTGGAGTGGCTGTACTTCAACTCTGTGGGGCCGCGGTTTGGTTCGGTGGACAACACCTTTGACGTCATGCGGCATAGCGTGGAGATCGGGTTGCTGGCGCTCGCAATGACTCCAATCATCCTGACTGGAGGAATTGATTTGTCCGTGGGTTCACTGCTCGGATTGTGCGCAATTTTGTTTGGCAAATTCTGGCGCGACATGGGAATGCCGATTCCGCTGGCGATGGTTTGCACGATTGGCGTTGGTGCGCTGGCCGGCGGATTGAATGCATCACTCATCACCTGGCTGCGACTGCCGCCTCTCATTGTTACGCTGGGCACATTCTCGCTGTTTCGCGGACTGGCTGAGGCGATCACGCGGGGCGTAGATACCTTCACCAACTTTCCGGCTTCGTTTATCTTTCTCGGCCAGGAACGCTGGCTCGGGATTCCGGCGCAAGCGCCCATCTTTATTCTGGTGGCCGTCGGCATTTGGTTATTGGTTCATCACATGACGTTCGGGCGGTCCTTCCGGGCCATCGGCTTTGCGCCTGAGGGAACGCGTTACGCGGGCATCTCCGTCGAGCGACGTCTGGCAATGGTTTATGTGCTGGCGGGAATCATCGCTGCGATTGCCGCCATCATCTACACGGCGCGGTTGGGCCAGGCGAAAGCCGATGCCGGCATGGGATACGAACTCTACGCCATCACTGCTGTCGTGCTGGGCGGGACAAGTATTTTTGGCGGCATCGGCTCAGTTCACGGAACATTGCTGGGCGTGGCGGCGATTGCGATTTTGAACAACGGACTCGTTCACGCGCGCCAGCCGCGCGAAGTGGCGGGCATGCTGACCGGACTGCTGCTCATTCTCGCGCTCACCAGTTCCATCCTGCCGAAAATGCTCGCCACTTGGCGGGCGCGACGACAAACTTCCATCGCTAAAACACCGATTACGACATGAAACGAATTCTCTCGCTGTTCGCGATTGCCGGTCTGGCAATGCTAATGGGTTGCGGCAAAGCTTCTGAGTCCGGTGGCGGCTCGGGCGGCGGCGCTGGCGGAAAGAAGACCACCATCGCGTTGATGCCCAAGTCCAAGGGGAACGCTTATTTTATTTCGTGCAAGAAAGGCGCAGACAAAGCGGCCCAGGAACTCGGCGTGGAACTGTTGTTCGATGGCCCGACCGATCCCGATCCGGCCAAGCAGAACGAGATCGTCGAGAACTGGATTACCATCGGCGTGGATGCTATCGCCGTGGCCTGCGAAAATCGCGAGGGCATTTCCACCGCGCTGCGCAAGGCCAAGAGCAAAGGCATCAAGGTCATCACTTACGATGCCGACGCCCAGCCGGACGCGCGCGAGTTCTTCGTGAACCAGGCCACGCCCGAGGGCATTGGCTTCACGCTGATGGACGAGGCCGCGCGCTTGTGCAACAACGAGGGTGAGTTTGCCATCATCACCGCAAGTCTCACGGCGGCGAACATGATTGAATGGCAGAAATACATTGAAGCCCGCCGGGCCGACAAATATCCGAACATGAAGATGATTGCGTTGCGCCCCTGTGATGATCTTAAAGACAAAGCGCAGAGCGAGGCGACGGCGTTGCTGAGCGCGAATCCCAACCTCAAGTGCAGCATGGCCATTTGCTCACCGGCCGTTCCCGGCGCAGCAGAAGCTGTGAAGCAGGCGGGCAAGACCGGGAAGGTGAAAGTGCTCGGGCTCGGCCTTCCGAACGAGAATAAGCGGTACGTTCACGAAGGCGTGACGGACAGCGTGATTCTGTGGAATACGGAAGACCTGGGCTACCTCACGATCGTGGCCGCGGATGCGCTGGCCAAAGGCACACTCAAGGCGGGTGACAAAACCATCAAGGCCGGTGCGCTGGGTGAGTTTCAAATCGAAGGCGACAGCATTCTGTTAGGCAAGCCGTTCATCTTTAACAAGGAGAACATCGACAAGTTCGACTTCTGAGGGATGACCGCCAGCCGGGGGCGACGACAGAAAAATTAAGGGCAGAAAGATATTTGTTCAGACCCATTGTTCTGCCCTCAATCATTCTGCAACTCCTTTCAAATCGAAGGCGACAGCATTCTGCTTGGGCAAGCCGACTTCAGCTCGCTTTGGATTACCTCCCACCCCGTCCCGGTCCAGGGCGTGGACTCGGACCTGGCCGTCGACTTGGGCCTGAGCCTACGGAATAGGTTTCGTTGTAGCGTTCTGCTTCCGCCTTGATTCGCGCGGCCTGCTCCTTTTCGGCTTGCACACGGGCCGCTTCGGCTTGCTTGTCGATCTCCTGCCTGGCTTTGAAATTATCTTCCGCTCTGGCCCGATCGGCGGCCCAGGTTTGTTCCTGTTTAACCTGCATCTCTTTGCGCAGTCTCGCCTCACCTTCAGCCTGGGCCTTCTGGTATTCCGCCGATTTCTCGGCATCGTATCCGTACTTCGATTGCAGTTCAGCCGGCAGATTCGCGAACTTTACTTTCCGCAGGCCGAGGCCGCCGGTTGGTGGCGCGTATTCGATCATCAACCCGTCCGGATCAACTTTCAGGATGCGAACTGCCTTGTAGGTCGTACCGTCCAGCGTCGTGATCTCAGTCGAGTTTGAAGCGAGCGAACTATGGTTCGTGGCGACCGGAGATGTGGCGAGAGCATTCGTTGAATTTGTCTCGCCACCGCAGGCGGAAGTCACTGCGAACATCGTAAGCGCCGTGAAAAGGAGCGAGTTCACCCTGCTGTTGCACACATTCATGACGTTATACTAGCACAATACCGCCGGGACAGCTTCCCCTCCTTACCGGGACGGGTTTCAGATTAGCGGTTTCCTTTTAGCCGGCTTTAAGCTAAACAATGCGGGGTTGCGCACGTGGCGGAATTGGCAGACGCGCCAGACTTAGGATCTGGTACCGCAAGGTGTGAAGGTTCAAGTCCTTTCGTGCGCACCACTTGAGTGAAACGGCGAGACGGTGAGTGGCGAAACGGAGAAAATCGTCGTTTCTCGGTGTCGCCGTTTCCCCGTCTCGCCGTTTCTCCGTCTCGGGTGATTTCATTGCTGTTCAGCGAACTGATCCCGGTCGTTCAACTCTTTCCGCAGCCGGGCCATTTCAGTCTTCAGTTCAGTCACGAGCTTGGCGTTCTCAGGATCGTTATAGATGTTCTTCAATTCGCGCGGATCGGTTTTCAAGTCGAACAACTCCCATTGGTCGATGCGATTGAAGTAAATCAGCTTGTGACGTTCGGTGCGCACGCCGTAGTGCGGCTGCACCTGGTGATCGCCGGGATAATGGTAGTAGCGGTAATACCAGCTCTTGCGCCAGTCACTCGGCGTCTTGCCGGCCAAAACGGACTTTAGGCTGCGGCCTTGAACTTCCGCGGGGATGGGCAATCCCGCGAACTCCAGGAAAGTCGGTGCAAAATCCACGTTGAGAATCATTGCATCGTTCACGCTGCCGGGTTTGATGGCTGCTGGATAACGCACGAGGAAGGGCATCCGAATGGATTCCTCGTACATGAATCGTTTGTCATACCAATTGTGGTCGCCGAGGAAGAAGCCCTGGTCTGACGTGTAAATCACGATGGTGTTGGTCGCCAGCCCGGTCTGGTCGAGGTAATCCAGCAGCCGTCCCACGTTGTCGTCCACCGACGCGATACAGGCCAGATAGTCTTTCATGTAGCGTTGATACTTCCATTTTTTGAGCGCGACACCGGAGAGCTTATTGGTTTTGCCGTCCTCCACGACCTCCAGTTCCGTGTCCACGCCACCTTTCCATTTAGTGAGGTCGTTACCGCGCAGGTCGGCGGGCGGCGTGAGCTTGAGATCGTTGCGCGTAAGGTGACGGTCAATCCGCATCGTGGCTTCGCGCGCGGCGTCCGAGCGCGTGGCGTAATCGTCGTTGAACGTTTCGGGCTCGGGAATAGTTACGTCTTCATACATCCGCGCATGTTTTGCGTCCGGCTCCCAAGGCCTATGGGGCGCTTTATGATGGCACATGAGAAAGAACGGTTTGTCCTTGGGGCGATTCTTCAGGAACTCAATGGAACGGTCGGCGATGATGTCCGTCGCGTAGCCGGTGAGTTTTTTGCGTTCACCCATTTCGATGAACACCGGGTTATGGTAGAGCCCCTGGCCCACGAGGATATTCCAATAGTCGAATCCGGTGGGGTCGCTCTGCAAATGCCATTTGCCGATCATCCCGGTGTGATAACCGGCCGCCTGCAACGCCTTCGCCACCGTCCATTGGCTGCCGTCGAACCGATTGAACACCGTGACGCCGTTAATGTGACTGTATTTGCCGGTGAGAATCGCCGCGCGACTCGGGGTGCAGATGGAGTTGACGGCAAAACAATTGTTGAAGCGAACCCCTTCCTTGGCGAGCCGATCCAGGTGCGGCGTTTGATTGACCTTGCTGCCGTACGCGCTGATGGCGTGCGCCGCGTGATCGTCCGACATGATGAACAGAATGTTGGGCCGGGTCGGCTCGGCTTTGCTGGCCGCGAGTGCGCTTACGATCAGAACTATCGCGAGGAAACTTCGGCTTGTGAACATGCTCCGCAGCTTACGCTGGTCAAACGGGCGGGCAATCTTTTTAGCGGCGACCAGCTTGACGCGGGCGAATCTTGACACTGCCCCGGAGCGCGACCTTCAGGTCGCTTCACCGTGCGAGCGCAATTGGCAGTCCAGTGGGCTTTGCTCGTTGAAGCGGCGTGAAGAGCCTGTGTGAAAAACTCCGAATCGCAAAAAAGTCATGCGAAAAATCGGTTCAAACCACCTTCGGGAAAAATCAAAACGCGCCATATCGCATTTGTGAGCTTATCATCTCGATCCGGTTTTATTTTTCACACAGGCTCTGAACGCCGCGCCCGTGCTGATTCGGATGCAGTGTGTGGAGTAGGTAGGTCTTCATGGTTTCGGCTCTTCAGGGTAGTTTGGGGCGTGAGTCCCACGTTTACTCCGAAGAGCAGATACCGCTTTCGCTTTTCACCCAAGACCATATCGTGTAGGCATCATCACGCGCTCATGAAGTCGTGCAGCAAAGTCATTTGGGGGATTCTTGCGCTGCCAGTTGTTTACGTCCTAAGCAGCGGGCCAGCGATGTTTCTTTATTACACGCCACTGATGCGCACGGTCATTGTGATTTACACGCCGCTTACATACCTTGCGAATCACACATTTGCTTCCAGGGTTTTAGTTCCCTATTGGGATTTGTGGATGGCATTGGTTAAGACCGAGGCTTGTCCTTGGATGCCAGCATGAGAATCTGTGTTTACGACTTCGATGCCTAACGAAACAAGATGGTCATGGTTGGGGGAACGAGTTGATAGCTCAGGACACCCGCGCGGGTTGGGAAGCGGGCCTGCTTCTGACCTTTCATTTTGGTTTCGCGAATTGTCCATAGGCCATCTCTCCGCTGGTTCGTCTCATCAGATCCGCTCAAGCGGGAGCTTTCTCAAGTTAGAGACCGGCGCGACGCCGGTCCTACGGAAGTCGCAGCTTACACCGCTGACCGCCGCTGTATTCGCGAAGGTATTTGAGGGCGACGCGCAGGTCTTTGGGCATGGGTGAAGTGATGGTGAGCGATTCACCCGTGACCGGATGCGGCAAGGCGAGTTGCTCCGCGTGCAATGCGGTTCGTGCAATGAGCGGGCGTTCTTCGCGACCCGGCTTGAGCCGGTAATCGCGTTTGAGACGGGAAAGCCAGAGTGGTTTACCGCCATAGAGCGCATCGCCCACCACGCGCAATCCGGCATTGTGCAGATGGGCACGAATCTGGTGCGGGCGATTCGTAAGCAACTCGCAGCGGAGCAGTGTCTGGCTGGCGAAACGCTCCAGCACGGTGAAACGGGTTTCCGAGCGTTTGCCGTTACGTGGGTCAACTCGAACCACTCCGGATGCGTCAGGCTGGGCCGCGAGCCTGGAGTTGATTTGAAACTGATCCTGAGCAGGACTCCCGTGGACCAATGCCAGGTATTGTTGGAGTGGTTTGCGACTGCCGAAGAGATCCGCCAGCGCGATCAACACGGCTTTGGATTTGGCCAGCAGGAAAACACCGGTGGTTTCGGCATCGAGCCGATGGGCGTTGCTGAGGTAGGTCAACCCGCGTTCGACAGTCCAGGGCTTGCGATCAGCGATGGCCTGATGCAGGAGTCGCATCAGACTGGGCCGATCCGGCGCGAGGCGGTCGGGCGAGGCGAGCAGGCCCGCCGGCTTGTCGAGCGCCAGCAGCTGCGCATCTTCAAACAGCACGGGGACTTCCCAAAACTCCCGCGGGTCGGGCCAGGAAAGTTTGAGCGGCGGATTCACGGTCGGGAGCGACACCCGATCTCGAGTGGACGAGCCGGCTAGGACCGGCTGCCAGGCGGAGCTGGCGAGGGCCGTTGAAAGTAGGGCACTTCGCGGAAGGCCTTTTCGGCCTCGTTACGGAACCAGTCATTAAACGCCTCCGCCCGCCGGGTCTGGCGCACGGACCGCTCATAGGTTGGGAGATTCGCGGCGAGTTTTGCTTCGTCGAGCGGAAGTTTCTCCTGAACGAAGACGGCATAAGCGCCATCAAAACTCGGCTGCAACTGGCTCATATGACCGGGCAAAGTGCCGAAAACTACTTGCTTGAATTGGGAAAGATCCACGTGGCTTTCCACCAGTTCCAGGTTGCGCGTACTCAACGAAAACGGCGGGAGGCTTATCGGCTTGACCTTGGCGACGGCACAAGCGGCGACGAAGGCGGGAGCGCTCGTGATATTGGTGGCGGCCGCCCCGAAGTCCATGGCAGCTTTCTGCGCCATGCTGACGGCTTCGTTGAATCGATAGTCCCGGGTGACTTGCTCGCGGATGGCCTCAAGCGGCGGAATTTCGCTAGGCAGGCTCTTGTTGAGTGAGATCAGATAAATTCCATCGTTGCCGACGAGGGTCTGGCTGAAGGGCTCTTCGGCGTTCAAGGCGAACGCGGCGCGAAGGAAGTCCGCGCGGACATCGAGCCCGACGGGCGGTTCATCTTTGCTGAAGGGCGGAGAGACGAGCGGAGTCAGTCCGTTTTGTTGGGCCAGGGTTGCGAGATTCTCCGGGCGCATCGGTTCGTTGGTGTAAAGCATGGTCGCAAACTCCAGGGCCTTCTTCCGCGCCAACTCCAGGGCCTCGCTATCCTGCACCTCTTTGAGAATTTGCTGTTTGGCCTCTTCCGGCGATTTCTCCGTGTAAAAGTTGGTGCCGCCACGCTGTTGGTAAAAGGCTTCAATGCTCTCGTGCAGGTTGGTGTTCTCATTCAGCTTTTGAATGGCCTCCGCAAGGTAGTTCGACAACGGGAACTTCACATAGTTGACCTGAATGCGATCCGGCAGCCGATAGCGGGCCATTTGGTTCGTGTAGAACTCACCAATCTGTTCGGGAGTCGGTTTGACGGAGTCCAAATAATTGGAGGCCGAAAAGAACGCCACTTGCGCCTGGATTTCCTGATTCACACGGGTGTAAAAAGCCCGGACTTCCTGGGGCGTCACGAGCTCACCGCCCAGACCGAGAACCGAGACCAGTTGTTGCACCCCCAGTTCATGTCGCAGGTAACGTTCAAAATCCATCATGGTCAGGTTCTGGGGAGCGAGCACCTGCTTGGCGAAAACATCCGGGGGCACGGGATGGCCGCGATTCATGGAACGCAAACGTTCGCTGGCTACTTTTGCGATGGCTTCCTCGCTCAGATGCACGCCCATTTGCTCCTGCTTTTGAATCATGAGCAGCCGAAAATAGGTTTCGCGCTCGACATCGAAGCCGGGGATGGCGCGCCCCTGGCCGGGCCAGGTGCCGCCGCTGGAAAAGAAATACGCCAGGTAAGTCTCTCGCCTGGCCTCTTCGTATTTCGTTGGCGAAATGGTTTCGCCATTGAGGCTGCCGAGGCTGCCACGGGGACCGCCACCACCGCCGTTTAGCGAGGATTGAGCACCCCAAAAAACGAATGTGATAATGATCCCGGCGATGATCAACCACCAAAGCCATTGCGAGTGTTTGCGAAATGTTCCAAACATAAAATTGAGCTAAAACAAGGGGGCGCACACTACCGGCATTGGCCAGCAGGGTCAAACCGAAAAAGCGGCAGCAAAGAGCATTCAAATCCACCTTTACAAGCCCGCCGCCGTCATGTCACGCTCTGGTTGCTATGTGGAAGAAAGCTTTGATCCTGTTGCCGATGATGCTGCTGCTGGCGGGTTGTGCCAGCACCATTACGAACATTTCCGCCCAACGCCAGATTCGTAACGCCACCAATCTTTATCCTCTGGAAGTCTCGCTGGACTCGCGCCAACAGGCGCTGAAATGGGACACGATCCAGGCCTCGGTCATCGTCGGTACGGAGAGTTATCCCATGCGGCCCGTCAAATACATGCAGAACCGCTGGGAAACGGTCATCCCCGTGCCGGCAAACGTGAACTCAGTCACCTACCACTACAAGTTTGATTACCAGGTCAACGAATTTGGCGGGCCAAAGAAAGGCAGCGCCTCGTCGCATAGCTACAAACTGCTGATCGTCGAACCGTAAGTCAGCGGAACACTTTCTGAACGGACGCCGTCACGGCGTCCGTTTTTTATTGCCATCGAACGCCGCCTCGTAAAGGCGAACGAAATCCTCCTTCGTAATCGGACGCGGATTAAAGCTGGCGGTCCATTGTTGGGCCGCTTCCTCTGCCAGCGTCGGAAGGGATTCCCGGGTTACGCCACATGGCGACAGCGTGGACGACAGGCCGGCCAGGCCGGGCAATTGTTCGAGGCGCTTCGCGAATTCTGCCACGGCGATGGCCGGAGCGTCCGCAGTCGTGGCAATTCCTCCGCTGAGTGCCAGCTGCGCGTAAATCATCCGCGCGTTGCCATCCTCGGCATTGAACCGGACCACGTGCGGCAACATCAATCCCACCGCGTGACCGTGAGCAATCCCGAAATGTGCCGTCAGCGGATTCGCCGCCGCGTGCGCCGCTCCGAGCATGGAATGCTCGATGGCCGAGCCGGCCAGCGCGGCGCCCAACTGCATCCGCGCGCGGGCCTCGAGATTGTTCGGCGTGGTTATCACTTGGGGAAACGCCGTAACGCAATGCTTGAAGGCCTCGCTCGAAAGCTTTTGTGAGATCTCGTTTCGTTTGGTAGTAACCGCCGTTTCCACGGCATGGGCGATGGCATCAATGCCGGTGCAGGCCGTGACTCGAGGCGGCTGCGAGAGTGTCAGCTCGGGATCAAGAATGGCGATTGCCGCTGCACACTTCGGGTCGAGGCACGCCATCTTCTGGTGCGTGACTTCGTCCGCAATCAGCGCCGCACATTGCATTTCGCTGCCCGTGCCGGCGGTGGTCGGAATGGCGACGAACGGCAGCATCGGTTTGGTGGCTTTGCCCACGCCCCAGTAATCCTTCATCTCTCCGCCATTGGTCAGAATGAAATTGCAGCCCTTCGCCGTGTCCATCGAACTGCCGCCGCCGAGTCCGACCAGGCCGTCGATTCCCGCGGACCTGGCCACGGCCACGCAATCATCCACGCACCGGGTAGTGGGGTTTTCTTTGGCGCGATCAAACAGCGTCACGCGAAGTCCGGCACCCGTGAGGAATTGTTGGACGCGTTCGGCATGCCCGGCCGCCGCGATACCGGGGTCGGTCACCAACAGCACATGCTTCACCTTGAGCCCGCGCGTCAACTCACCGACCCGAGCCACACTCCCGGCACCGGTCACGACTTTGGTCCGCGATTGAGAGTCAAACCCATCAGACTGCATCCGGGTCAGACTGCCAGAAGACACGATATGTTCAATCCAGTTTGCTCCGTTGACTTTGCGTTGCGCACTCGCCGTCAAGGTTTGCAATCGCAAACGTGAGCTTGGCACGCGGATGGATTCCTCTCTTGTCGTCTGGCATTTTTTCTGTCCCCAATTCCTTTGAGCGGGGATTTGATGGTGCTGATGAATGCCAAGACCGATGCGGACCTGATTCGCGCCTACGTGGAGCAAGGTGCGGAAAGCGCCTTCGCGGAACTGGTGCACCGCCATCTCGGGTTCGTGTATGCCAGTGCGCTGCGGCAGGTGCGGCGGCCGGACTTGGCGGCGGATGTTGCGCAGGCGGTTTTTCTTCTGCTGGCGCACAAGGCGTCAGGGTTGCGCCGTGAAGTGGTTCTCTCCGGTTGGCTGTTTCGGACCACCCGCTTTGTAGCGGCTCGGGCCCGACGAAGTGAACAGCGGCGGCAACATCGCGAACAGGAGGCCCTCGTGATGAATTTCCAAAGCCAGACCTCACCCTCAGATGACATTCTTTGGCACGAGATCAGTCCCCATCTTGACGATGCCGTGGCGGCATTACCGGAGGCGGATCGTCGGGCGGTACTCTTGCGCTTTTTTGAAAGCAAACCACTGCGCGCCGTGGGTGAACAACTCGGGCTGAGCGAAGAGGCCGCCAAGAAACGCGTCAGCCGCGCGCTGGAAAAAATGCGGGCCTTTCTCACGCATCGCGGTATCACGCTTTCGAGTGTTACGCTGGGGACGTTGTTGCTGCAACCCAGAGCGCAAGCCACGCCCGCGGGACTGGCTCAAACGATTTGCGCAACTGTGGCGGTCGGAACAGCGACAACCTCGATGACGGTAGCGGGTTTAGTAGCAGCGGGCATGCGGGATTTGCTCTGGCTCAAGACCCGTTCCTTCCTCCCGTGGGTTGCAGGTGTGGCTGTGCTAATTCTCGGAACAGCCTCCTTTCTATCTTCACGCGAACCAGCGACTGACACCGAAGTCGCGAGCAAGGAGACAGAAGTCGAGAATGCTGAACTGGCAGCGG
The DNA here is from genome assembly GCA_036274115.1 of Verrucomicrobiia bacterium. GTDB lineage: Bacteria > Verrucomicrobiota > Verrucomicrobiia > Limisphaerales > JADLHS01 > JADLHS01. Next base: position 13,743 of record DASUGI010000007.1, on the reverse strand, counting down.
CGACAAGCGACGTCGCTTCATCAATCAACCCCGCTACGAATTCGACGGAAAGATTTCTGTTTTTGAACGTCATGGATCGTGAGAACCAGCCCATCGCCGGAGCGCGCGTTATCGCCGACGTTTGGGGCATCGGGAAGGTGGAGTCGAGTGAACAAATCACAGGCCCGGAAGGTTCGTTGGCGTTCCGGGTCCCGGACGAACCGTTCAGCACGTTCCGGGTTTGGCTGGCTGCGCCGGGCTATGTTCCGATCGTCATGGACTGGCGGCGGCATGAATTTTTGGCGTCGGATGTTTTTCATACGTGCCGCCTGACGCGTGGCGCAACTTTCGGCGGCGAAGTGCGCGATGACTCCGGGCAGCCGGTATTCGGCGCAAAGGTCAATTTCGGTGGTCCGGGAATTGACTCTACCAGGCGCGAGCAAATCGGCTTTCTTTCTCGGTTGACCGAGGTCAGGACCGACGAGGCCGGTCGTTTTCAATCCGACCAGATGCCACCCGCGTTGGAGAGTGGTCGTAACATAGGGGTAAGTGTTTCTCATCCCGACTTTGCCATGGAAACTTTCTGGCTCAGAGATCCGCAGGCCTTCACGACCAATCACGTGATTGTAATGACGAAAGGCGTCGCGTTGCGCGGGACCATCGTTGGTCTGAACGGTGAACCAGTGGCGAAAGCCGGTTTGCAGGAAGTCGAAGAGATGTTTGGATTGGAAACCAGGGCGGATGCGTCCGGTCGTTTTGAGATCCCGCACGTCAAGCCCGGCAACTACACGTTCAGGGTGTGGGCCAAAGGTTATGCCGAATTGAGGAAGACTCTGGTCGCTGCGGCAAACGGCCCGGAAGTCACGCTGCAACTCGAAGAACTCCCAACCCAGCCATCGGGCGAACCTGGCAGGTCGAAACCGGTGCGTTTGATCGGAACGGTGTTGGATGCGGAAGGCGGCCACGGCGTAACTCGTTTCCGAGTGCTCATGAACGAGCATCGCGGGGTTTCAGACACTCTCCTGGGAGAAGGCTTTCAAGGCGCGTTTGATTGGCCGGTCGAGAGGGGGTTTGTCAGCGAGTTCTCGCTGATTGTTGAGGCTGAAGGTTACGAACCGCAGGAGTCCGACAAACGACGCTTTCAGAGCGCGGAACACAGATTCGAGTTCCGCCTCAAGCGCGCTGCCGATTTCACCGGAGTGGTCCTGCAACCGGATGGCCACCCGGCCACGAATGCCAGCGTTGGCCTGGCCGCGGATGGTAAATACACGTTGCGATTAGCCGATGGCGGCAAACTGGTGAACTACGGCCATGCGGTGAATCGCACCACGACGGACGAAAAAGGACGGTTCATCCTCCGTCGCATGGTTGGAGCCGAGAAATTGTTGGTGTCGCATGCCACCGGCAGTGCGGTCGTGCCGACGGCTAGTGTCACCAATGTATTTATTCCACTTCGAGCGTGGGGCGAGATCGAAGGCCGCGTGCTGATTGGAAAAACTCCGGCAAGCAATCAGCCTGTAATTCTGAGCCTTGGAGCCGCACAGCCTGATCCGACGGAATTGATCCCCTTTGACTACACCACGACGACCGATGCCGAAGGGCGGTTTCATTTCACACATGTCCAGCCGGGAACACACCTCGTTCACCGCCGCATCATGTTTTTCAAGGGGCAGACCGGTCTTGTGGGATCCAGCCACGGCGAAACGGTCACGATTCATCCGAACGAGATCACCGAGGTGGTACTGGGCGGGAAGGGTATCGCGATGACGGGCCGATTGGAGTTGTTGCCGCCGGTGGAGAATTACGATTGGAGCCTGGACCTGTTCGCGCTGGTGCAACAACGCCCCGACGTACTCGACGTGCGACGGGAGGATTTCGGCGACAACCATCATGCCTACTTGCGTGCCTGGTCGGCCCGGGAGTCACAAATTCGCAAATATTATCTCGCCATCCAACCCGACGGCAGTTTTCGGACGGACGATGTTTTGCCCGGAACCTACTTGTTGCAACTGAATATCAAGGCGATGCCGAACGATCCGCTGGCTGACGACGCCTCAATGCAGCCAAGGCGCGAACTGGGCAAAGTTACCGTGCCCGTGACGGTTTCCGCCGACGAGACGAGGGAAGTGGTTGATTTGGGCACCATCACGATCCCGCTCACGAACTCACCACCACCAACTCACTCGGCAAGACTGGCAGCACCGGCAGCCAGTCCGGCCAAAGACCAGCCATAGCTACCACGCGCGCTCGATGCTGCGGCGCTGCCAGAGGAACTCAAACATGTTGCCCTCGTGCGGTTGATCCCACGAAATCTTCATCGTCGAAACCGGACCGATGTTCAACCGGTCGATGTGCGGAAACGCAGTCACTTGATCGATGAAGGCTGGGTCTTTTGTGATGACCGAGGCGGCGAGGGTATAGCCGATGTGCTTGAGCATTTCGTTCTGTGGCACCTGCACCACACTGGCGTAAGGACAGAGGAATTCGCGATTGGCCAATGGGTGCTGGAACGAATCGCAATGGACAATCGTCGGGCGAACAAACACACCTCCATCGAGCGTTACTTTGCGTGCGCCGTTGCGATATTTCGCGGTGGCGTCCGTTGCGCCGGAGGTTTTCAATCCGTCCTCAATCGCGCCGTCAATGAAGTCTGCCATCTTTGGGTTGGCAAAACCGGAGAGACGCGCATTGGCATCATCGGCCCTGGTGGGCGCAATCGGCCCAAGCTTTTGCGCGAGCGCATCGGCGATTTCCGCGGCGTATTTCGGAACCACAATCGCGCTGGCATTAATGCACGAGCGACCGCCGTTGTCCGAAATGCTGGCGACCATGACGTCCAGATAGTCACGCCAGTTTTCAATGCAATCGTCCCCAATGAGAATCTTGCTCCAGCCCGGCCCGTGAATCTGGATGGCCGGATTGTTCGCATACTGCTGCGTGGTGGATTTGTCGCCGAAGATGAGCGCGCGTCCGCAAGTTTTCAAAATCTCGCCCGCGCCCTCGTGATCGGTCGGATAAAACCCGAACGCTTCTGCCGGAGCACCGGCCGCAATGAAGGCTTGGATCAAACGATAGGGCGTCCACGGCTCTTCTTTGCCCGGTTTGATAATGACGGGCGTCTTGAGCGCGATACTCGGCAACCAAAGCGAATTCACCGCTGGCGAATTACTTGGCATTACAAGTCCGAGTGCCGCGGCGGTTGGAAAATAACTCAGCCGTGTGCCGAACTGTTCGCCACTGCCAGAATCGAGAATCGAAAGATCCAATCCGCGTGAGAGCCCGTTGAGCACCGTCTTCATGTTAGTCAGCGCGAGATGGATTTTGTCCATGTTGCGCCGGACCATGACATGCGGGAGGCCGCTGGTGCTGCTCAACGTTTCGATGTATTGCTGTGGCGACTGCGTGTGCCCTTTGTCGCCCAGGGGCAAAGTGCCATTGAGAAACTGGTCGCCCGCCCTGGCGCAAATCTCAATGAGCTGGGCCACGGAGAATTTCTTCAAGGCCGCCTGCGCTTCGCCGAGTCGGCCGAGGTCCTTGCGGACGATGCCGGCGTTGACCTGGCTGACCGTGGCTTTGACTTCGCCAGTGCGAAAGTCTTTGACCTCGGCGATGTCGAGACTCTCGTAAGCTTTGCCGCGCCGGAGTGCGGGGATGTGCGGAATCGAATTCATTTGTTCGTCTGTTCTAATTAGCAGCAACGGCGCACCGGCTCAACTCGCGATTGTGTTGGCGTGTGTTGGCGTTTCATCGTGCTGCCTGATGGTTGACCTGGGAGCGCCGCCGTCTCGGCGGCAAGCTCGCCGGCGGGACGCCAGCGCTCCCAGCGTTTGTGACGAGGCTTGATTGGTTCACTCCGTTTTCCTACTGTTCGCGCCGTTCTGGAACACAAATTGCCATACCCCATTCTATGAGCGTGCTGATTGTCGGTTCGACCGCGTTGGATTCCATCAAAACGCCCACAGCGGAAAACCCGCGTCTGCTCGGCGGTTCGGCCAGTCATGCGGCGGTCGCGGCCAGTTTCTTCAGCCCGGTCAAACTCGTTGGCGTGGTCGGAGACGATTTTCCGAAGAAGTATATTCAGCTCTACAAAAAGCACGGCATCGACCTCGCCGGGTTGCAAATCAAGGAAGGCAAGACGTTCCACTGGTCCGGCGAATACGAAGTGAACATGAACAATCGCCGCACGCTGCTCACGGAGTTGGGCGTGTTTGAGACATTTTCGCCGTTATTGCCCGAGGCGTATCAGAACTCGCAGTTCGTGCTTTTGGCGAACATTGCTCCGGCGCTCCAGCATCATGTCCTGGACCAGATGCGCCGACCGAAGTTCGTCGTAGCGGACACGATGGATCTCTGGCTCAACATCGCTCTAGTGGATCTCGTCAGCCTGCTCAAGCGGATTGATGGCTTTGTGCTCAACGACAGTGAAGCGCATCAACTCACGCAGGAAGACAACATGTTCGCGGCGCTGAAGAAGATTCACAAAATGGGCCCGAAGTATGTGATCATCAAGAAAGGTTCACATGGCTCGATCCTCTCGGGACCAAAAGGCTTCTTCATCTGCCCGGCGTATCCGCTGCACACGGTGGTTGATCCCACGGGCGCCGGGGATTCATTCGTCGGCGGCATGATGGGTTACCTTGCCACGGCAAAAGGTTCGATTGACGCGAACATTCGTAAAGCCATGATTTACGGCAGCGTGGTGGCGTCCTTCTGCTGTGAGGGGTTCGGGTTGAGTCGTACCACCAGAGCGACACGCCAGCAAGTAGCGCGGCGGGTGAAAGAGGTCGAGAAGCTCACCCGGTTCTAGCCCACCCACGGAAATGGGCCTTGGCCAAATAAGGCACAGGCCGCTAGAAATATGACCAAGCACAAGCTGAGAGCTAGTTAGTCTGGTTCTTCATGGTTCAGGAACGTTCGCGCGTTTGTGCGCCCGCCGGATTGCTGGTTCTAATCGCAAAACGGTTGCGCGCTGCTGATGAGCATCAATGTATCCCCCGCGACCAGGATTGGGAGGAAAGGGATTACGAAGCTGCTCTAAAGGAGTCCGATTTGGCTCCTTCCAAGTCCAAATAGACTCATTCGTTCCCCATCGAAGGACGTACTTGAAATTGGTGTGCGCCCATACTTTGCCTCCTAAATCACGCCGCTGGACATCCAAATTCCGCCAAGATTATGGCGACCACTGGCTCACCATGAAGGAATTCACGCCGATGAAAGCGGATCGAGAGTTGCATATCATCGACAGGTATTCCCCAGTTACCGTTTGTGTCGCGCGATGCCGGTAGCATCGCTTCGACCGGTTCACCAGCACGAGACTCCACAACGTGCGGTTGCTAGAGTAGAAGTCCATGTATTTGTCAATGTCCGCGTCGCCGCCCCAATAACAGCGATGAACTTGAAGGCAGAGCTAGTTTTCATCAAAACAGGGAAGGTTGGTGGTGAGGGTGATATTGTTCGTTATATTGCGTGTCCAAGCTGGGAACGCTTCTGTTACGAACGCCTGATAGTTTGTAGGCGGTGCACCGGAAACGAGATACCAACCGCCCGGTGACACCGTTTGTCCGCGCAGTGCCCGACCAGCCCCACCCCAATTGATACATGGGGACGGCTATAGAGGACGCATACGGTTTTGCCTGGAACATTAATGCGTGCGAAATGAATCAGTCCGTTTTAACCAGCTTGCATACGTCAAACGGATCGCGGGAGGCCGCTTCAACGCGCTTAGTTTTTCTTAAAAAGAACCTCCTCACTTTGCGGGCTTAAATGCGTTGCTTTGTCAAAGTAAACATCTATCCGCGCACGTTGGGCATTGGTGTTAGCAAAACAAAACGTCCAGCCGGTGTATCCCCGATTCGTCATTTCAAGACAACTTGCGGTTAAGCAATAAAATCGATTCGTGACCTCGCCTAATCGGTCGAGCGCGATTTCGTATGCCTCCGGCAATGTCAGCGGTGGAGGCGTTTTGCCGTCGTAAGATTGCACTGGGGTCCAGCGATTATTTCCGCTTGTGACCGTGCCTTGAGAAAATGTGAGACAGACTGCTGTGCCCACAACCAGCCAAACGAAAGCCAGTTTTACAAGAGCAGAGGCGGATATATTTTGAAGGAATCTAGTTTTCATCGAAGCAGGGGAGGTTGGTGGTGACGGTGATGTTATTCGCTATGTTTTGCGTCCAAGTCGGGAATGTTTCCGTTACGGCGGCTTGATAATTTGTGGGCGTTGTGCCAGAAACGAGATACCAGCTATTCGCTGGGCCGTTAGTTCGGGCGGTGCCTGACCAACCCCAAGTCAATTGATACATTGGAACAGCAACGGAGTTGGCGTGGGGTTGCGGCTGGAACATCAGGTAGGTGCGAAATGAATCAGTCCGTTTCAACCAGCTTGCATACGTCAAACCGCTCGCTGGAGAATCCCACCACTCGTGATGAGTCGCCCCGCTGAATGCGTTCGTGTCCCCGTATGGGTTGGAACCATCCAACCCGTTTCCATCCCATTGGTAACCGAGGCAACTAGCGCCGATGCGCACGTTGTATTGTTGTTGAGAACTTTCGACAACTTGCGTGATGAAATAGCGCCCGTAGGCGTTCGTAGTGTTGGGAATTCTTGGCGCATTTGTATAAACGAAAGCAATCCCTTCGTTGGTCGGGCTGCTGGCAATTCCGAAATGCAGCCAAGTCCCGCCCTTCAACTGGCGGGTGTCGCTGAAGTACGCGTTCGTATCAACTCTAACCGTTTCCCGAACCTCCGCGTGAAACTCCGGCAGTGGACGGAACATGCGGAACATTCCCACTTCGGACCAGGCAACTTGCTGGCCGTTGCTGAAGGTGAGGCTCTTCTCCAGCGTTACTGCGTGCTCCATTCCCAACAGTCCCGCGCTACCCGACACCCAATAGGCGGTCGTTTGAGGATTTTTTAGCAGGCTGCCATCCACGTAATAGCTGAGCGAGCAGTTTGGATATTGCAGGCCCGGAACTGAATTGGACCACGCGTTTACAAACGCCCCGCCAAAGCTCCATTGATTTGTGGTCAACGGGTGTTGAATGTTAGGAGGCTCGCCACTGTAGGGCGGGTTGGCGGCCCATTGCGATGTGAAGGTCACGGGTTGGCCCACGATGAACCACGGTCCATTGCCAGATGTGGTCTGACAGTCAGCGCCGTTGGCAAGCATGCGCAGTTTGTGTTTGTTGGCGTTCATGGTGAAGCCGAAATAGGCGGCAGGGGTTTCAGGGGTGAGAAGGACTTCAGCGCCATCCGCGAGCGTGGCGTAAGCGAGGCCGTCGGCCCCGAGAGACTTGCCGATGCCTGGCACGAAAATATCCGGCTTCGGAATCATGGGCCACCCCAGCTTGGTACGATCCCACGCCGAACCACTCACCACAAACAGGCTCTGTTGATTCACCCCGGCTCGGCCACCGGTGCGTAGTACCACTTGCGTTTCAGCTCCCTCATAATTACTAAGGACAATGCCGTCAGCCCACCCTAGCGTCTCCAATGCGCCCTCCAGCCATGAGGTCATGGGTTCAAACACGGTCCAATAGCCCGGTCCAACAACGGCGGTGACGTCATCTGTGTCCAACGAAAAGTTGGTGCTTGTGGATACGATATTATTCGGTGTCCCTTCCCAGCTTTGGGCCAGATGATTGTTCCCCGTACGCGTGTAAAGCATTCCGGATGTGTACGTGCCGGAAATGTTTTCGTTCACAAGAATCATTGAGCCTGTGCCGCCCGTTTCGGTGCGGTCCCATTCTGCCTCCAGGTTGCCCTCACTCAGCTGTGTGGCAACCCACAAATTCCGCTCCCAATGTCCAAATGTGCGCACTACCTCGGGGGCTTTCTCCGGCTGCACCCCAGTACTCGGCGCATTGGTGCTGGTTGGATTCAATGTGGCGGGATCACTACCCGAAACGTTGCTCGGCGTACCGTTGCCATTGTTGTCGCTGTTGGGAATGGCGGTTACGGCAAACACGGCCGAGCCGCCCGATGTTACCGGGACCCCGATGGCCGACCACGTGCCATTGGTTTCCGTTGCCGCCACACCGTTGATCCATACTTTGTATCCACTTGCGTCGATGCTGCCGCTGACGTTTACCGTTGGTTGTGTCAATTGTTCGAGCGGAATTTCACTCATCGTTATCTGCACACTGCTTTTGACTACCGTCAGGTTGGTGGTGTTCACGTTGCCTGCGGCATCAGTCGCGGTCAGTGTCAATGTGTTCGTGCCCGGAGCAAGCGGCAGGTTGTCCACCCAAAGTCTACCATTCCGTTCCACCATGCCGATCGCTACATTTGTCTCGCTACTGCTGACTATCTGAGCCGTGACACTGGCGGTCTCATCGTCCAAGGCTCCGCGCACAGTGAAACTTGTCGTCGCCACATAAGCGCCATCTGGTGGCCAGAAAATGTTCACGGTTGGTGCGTTGGTGTCAGTTTCAGGACTGTACGTCACGTTCAAGTTGGTTGTCGCAACATTTCCTGCTGTGTCAGCGACCGCAACCATGATGGTGTTGACGCCGTTGGTTAACGGAACGTCGAGACATTTGAAATAGCGGTTCGTGCCGTCGTCATTCGTAATAAAGGCGCTCAAGTTGGACCGCACTCCCAACGCATTGCTCACGGTGCAAGATACCGAGAATAAACGGTCAGGGGCGTATCCACGCACCTGTACGAAAGGTTTGTCACTGGTCGCGCCAGATGGATCGATGATCTTCAGGGGCGGCGGTGTTTGGTCCAGCACCACCTTGAAACCAAACCAGACCGGAGCCGCATCCACCGCACGACCGCGCAAGCCGAGCCAGACGCGGTGCGCGCCTTCAACCGCTGGCAACGGAATGGTTGGAGTAGATGTGTAGGGCTGCCACTGGGCGCCGGAAAACGGATTGGCTGCAAACACCATGTTCGTGTCCACCAGAACGGCGACAAACGCCGGTACGCCGGTCATTACTTCCAGTTCGGCCGCAGGCGACGTCGTTGCTGCTTGGCCATAGCCGACATGCGCCGAGAAGGAAAGGCTGTTCGGGTCCGTGCTGTTGGCAAACTCCGTTGCGTTATCGTAGCCATCGCCGTCGTAGTCACCACTGGGTGATTGGGCCAGCGTGCCGAAGTGTTTCCATTCCCAGCCATCGTAGAGCCCGTCAGCATCGCGGTCGGCGCCTGGCACCGTTAGAACGTAAAACACCTGGTTCGTCGGTTGATTGGTGTAGTAATGCGTCTCGCAGGTCATGCCCGTCTCCAGCCAGGTCCAGACCGAGTTAGTGATGTCATTTCCGACGAACTCCGGCGTCGAGAAAATGTCATACACCACTCCATTCGTGCCGCCCGCGATGTCAAAGTAAATCGTCCAACCATCATTGGTGGTGAAGTTGGCCAGCACGTTGGTCAAATAGACCGGCCCGTTAGTGACGCAGTCAGCGGACGGTCCTCCCAGAAACAGCATCTCCATTCCGCCACCCGATTCCTCGCTCGCCTTGGTCTGCTTCTCTTTGAAGGCTTTCCACTTTTCCATCAACTCCTGCCGATACGCCAATTCCGCTTCGCTAATCGGTCCCAACGCTGCGATGCCCGCAAATGGCACGTAATGAAAGGCGAGCTTCAGCGGGCGTACAAAGCAAAACACCTCCTCGAATTCACCACCCGCCGCCAGTTCACCCGACAGCGTGCTGCCAATCACCAACCGCATCACACTCGCCGGCACAGCCAGTGTGGCCTCCCCCTTAGTGACGACTTCGCCGTCCAATACCAACTCTGTTCCGTTCGTGCCGTAGTTGAGAACGACCTGATGCCAACTGCCCGCCAACCAATCAATTCCCGTTGCCAACAACACTCCGCTGCCACCCGGACCGACCAACTGCAATCCCGTGCCGTCCGGACTGACGCGCAACGACCAGAGCACTGCTGTCTGCGTTCCCTCAGTCGCCACCAGCTCCGCCAGTCGCGCTGCTGTTCCCGGTCCAGCGCCACTGTTCCAATACGGTTGAAACCAGAATCGCAGTGCGCCTTGATCCGTTGTCAACTGCACCCGATTGCTTTCTCCCAAACCCGCAATCACCAGCGGCGTCACCTCTCCCATCCGCTCCAGACTGTAACCTGACCACGACTCTCGCAACGTGCCGTAATTCGGGATTGTGACCACCGCATTGCTGATCCCGGCGTAATACACTTCATCAAACGATTCGCGATACGTCACGTTCACCAACTCCGGCAACGGCGGCCACATCGACGGGCGCGGGCCGGCATGCGCGGTGATCAAGTTGAGAGTCAGAACCAGCCCCGGCAGAAAGACGCGATGGATAGCCTTCATAGTTCCCGTGAGCGAGCGTTACTATAGTAACCTAACGTGTCAAACACATTTCCTAGTAAACGTCGGATGTGTTGTCCGACCACGTTGACAAGGTCAGTTCTCACGTCGCCCGGATTCTCCGGGAAGAACGTGAAAAGCGAGGCCTTTCGATGACACTGCTTGCGGAGCGTTCCGGACTCTCTCATTCAATGATCAGCTTTATCGAGCGCGAGATCCGAAATCCAAGCTTGGAAACGCTCCTGCGCATTGCTTTTGTTCTAAAACTCGACTTGGCTGAAATTATTCAAAGAGCTGAGACTGCGGCTAGGAAGCCGAAGTGAGATTTGGCCACTTGCGGAATGGGACCTGCTCCCTACATTAGGTCAATGACGTTACCCGATGAAGTGCCGGTGATGACCCTGCCGAATGCGACGCTGTTTCCGCAGGCGTTGTTGCCGCTCTATATTTTTGAGCCGCGCTATCGCCAGATGCTGTCGGACGCGCTGCATTCCAACCGCGTCCTGTCCGTGGCGATGCGCAAGGCGAAAAGCACGCGGGAGACTCCGTCGGAAATTGCCGGCGTGGGCCTGATTCGCGTTGCCGTGACGCACAAGGATGGAACGTCGCATCTGATTCTGCAGGGATTGACGCGGGTGAAACTCGGCAAGGTGGTGCGTTACAAACCGTATCGCGTGCAGCGCATCGAGCCCCTGCCCACGCCGCCGTGCGACAGCAACACGGCCGACACGCTCCTCACCACCGTCCGTGAGTTGCTCAAAGAACGCGTCCAACTGGGCATTCCGTTTCCATTCCCCCTCGTGTCCCAAACGAAGCCCGGCGAGTCCGGCAAGGCGCCACCTGCGTTTTCAGCCAAGGAAGTGATCGGCTATCTGGATTCCATTTCCGATCCCGAGCAAGCCGCGGACATGGTCTCGTGCGCGGTGTTGTCCGGCGCGGAGGATCGTCAGGCGATTCTGGAAGCGTTGGACGTCGAGACACGCCTGCGCCGGCTGGCGCATTTTCTGTTGCGGGACATTCAGCAGTTTCCAAAGAAGAAACGTCGTCCCGAACAAGCCGGATAAAAAAACCGCGTTCACATTGCTGCGAACGCGGTGGGTTTGAATTTCAGTCGAGTTACTTCCGAGGCGCGGGTTTGGGAGCGTCAAGCGGGTCAACCGCCTTCAGCCGCGCATCGAGAATTTCCACGTTGGCGTCTTTCTGTAACTTCTCGAGGTAGTCGGGCAACAGCTTTTGGAGTTCCTGCGTCTTGAGGCCTTCCCTGAGATCGTCCGAAACCTTGGCCAGTTCCAGCTTCTTCGCGGGAATTTTCTCACTCAGCTTGATGATGTGATAGCCGAATTGGGTGGTGACAATATCGCTGACCTGGTTGGTCGCGAGTGAAAAGGCTGCGGCCTCAAACTCCGGCGCCATCTGGCCGCGCGGGAACTTGTATTCACCGCCGCGGTCCTTGGAGCCCGTGTCATCGGAGTATTCCTTGGCCAGCTTGGCAAAATCCTCACCGGCAACCGCCCGCTTGCGCAGGTCCTCGGCGAGCTTGAGTTTGGCCTTCTTTTGTTCCTCCGAATACTCCGTCCGCGTTGTCAGGTCCATGGTCGCAACGAGAATATGGCTGGCGCGCACCATCTCCGGCTGCTCGAACTTGGCGGGATTCTCATCGTAGAACTTTTTCACTTCGTCGTCCGTAACGTTCACCTTCAACTCGCGTTCCAGGACGGCGCCGGCGGTGGCCTGGTCGAGTCGCTGTTTGTCCCACTCCGCGCGGGTCATGCCTTGCACCTTGAGGGAAGTGCCGAGCTTTTGGTCAAATTCCTCGTCGGTTAATTCGTTATCCCGCTTCAGACGGTCGAGGCCTTTCTGGAACAGTTCCTTGCCCTTGGCTTTATCAGCATCGGTGGCCTTGCCCAACAGAATCTGCAAGCCAATGATGTCGTTCAGCACCTGGCGCTCAAAATGGAGCATGTCGCTGGGCGAAACGGCCCGGCCCTGGGCATTGAGATTGGCCTTCAGGCCGATTAACGCGGCGTCCACCTGACTGCGTTTGATTTCGATGCCCTTGCCTTTTGCGACCACGGGGTCGCCCAGCAAAGAAGTCAGTTCGTTGGCCGAGGAATTGGTGGCTGCCGCCGCCCGGCCCGTAAAAGGACTGAACAGCGCCGCGGCGAGAGCGACGGTGAAAATGAGTTTGGTTCGAGGGATCATGTTATTTGTTTTGGTTAAAGTTTAACGACTTTGACGTTGCGTATGGAGCTGTCATTCTGCAATTCGGTGAGCACCGCGGCCGGTGGCTCACTGTCGAGATTCAATACGGTGAACGCATCCCCGCCCGCGGTGTCGCGGCTCAGGCTCATGCTGGCAATGTTCACTTTGTGTTTACCCAGGAGCGTGCCGAGATGGCCGACGATGCCCGGCCGGTCGTTGTTGTTCAGCAACAACAGCACGCCGCTGATGGGAATCTCAACCGGGAGGCTGTAAAGACGCACAATGCGGGGATTATTGGGCGAACCGAAAAACGTGCCCCCGGCGGAAATAACCTTTTCGCTGCCATTGAACGCCTGAACGTGCAGCCACTCGTTGAACGTTACTGGTTCATTCGAGCGCTTTTCTTCGACGGTCAGACCGAGGGTCGAAGCAATGCTGCGGACGTTGATGTTGTTCAAGTCCTTCACCGAGGCGCGCGACAGAAAACCCTGCAAGACAGCACGGGTCACCGGATCAATGTTCGGCAACTCCTGCGCCTTGCCGCCGTAAGTGACGTGCAAACGGTCCACTTGCAGTGGGGCGAGTTGGGCCAGCAACTTGCCGAGTTTCTCTCCCAGCAACATGTAGGGCTTGACCTGTTCGTACGTCTGGGCGTCGAGATAAGGCAGGTTGACGGCATTCCGCACTTCGCCGGTGAGCAGATAGCCCGTGATGACTTCGGCGACTTCGATGCCGCACTTCTCCTGGGCTTCCTCCGTGCTTGCACCAAGGTGCGGTGTGAGAACGATGTTCGGATGTTTGCGAAACGGATGGTCCGCCGCGAGCGGCTCCACGATGAAAACATCCAGGCCCGCCGCTGCGACCTTGCCTGAATCCAGCGCCGCAATGAGGTCGTTCTCCACAACGATCTCGCCTCGGGCGCAATTCACAATGCGGACGCCGGGCTTCATCTTGGAGAACGCCGCGGCGTTCAACATGCCTTTGGTTTGCTCGGTCACCGGCATGTGCACGGAAATGAAATCGGCATCGCGATAAACCGCATCCAGTTCACCCGCGAGTTCAACACCCATCGTCTTGGCCCGGGCCTCGGTCAAAAAGGGATCGTAAGCGATCGCGCGCATTCCAAAGGCGATGGCGCGTTTGGCGACCTCGCCCCCAATCCGGCCCATGCCCAGCACGCCGAGCGTCTTGCCATGCAGCTCGACCCCTTGAAACTGTTTTCGATCCCACTTGCCCGCAACCATCGTCGCGTGTGCCTGCGGAACTTT
>DASUGI010000006.1:0-33864 GCA_036274115.1 Verrucomicrobiia bacterium | reverse complement strand
GCGATCAACTTGCTCAAACAGGATAAATTTTTATGGCAAGTCGCTTACGGGCAGGGAATGGCCCGCTACGTGAACGACCTGGGTAGCGCCAGCCTCGATGCCGCGCTGGATGCATCAGGTGATTTGGAAGCGATTCCCGTGTTTGCGGCCGTGGTTGGCTACACGCATCAATGGTCCGGGCAGTTTCGTTCGACCGCCAGCTTCGGGTATATCAATGTGAACCCAACCGCTTCGCTGGGGCCGCTTGCAATTGAGAACACAACCTACAGCAGCATCAACCTCGTCTGGCATCCGACGACCTCTTTTCGGATGGGGCTCGAATACCTCTACGGCACAAAAGACACGCAGGGCGGGGCTGATGGCGATGGGCATCGCCTCGATTTTGTGTTTCGTTATGATCTCGTCCGCTAATCCAAACATCCATGAGCATTCAACTCATTCTCGAATTTGCGGTGATTCTCATCGCCCTGGGCATTGGCGCGCGCGTCGGCGGAATCGGACTCGGGCTTTGGGGCGGTGTCGGTCTGTTGGTGCTCGCGTTCCTGGGCGCCGCGCCAACCGCTCCGCCGATTGATGTGATGCTCATCATTCTCGCCGTGATTATGGCGGCTTCGGTGATGGAAGCAGCCGGCGGAATAGATTTCCTGGTCAGCGTGGCTGAGAAAATTATTCGGAAGAATCCCAAGCATGTCACCATCGTCGCGCCGCTGGTGACGTGGACATTTACCTTTCTCGCCGGTACCGGGCATATCGTCTATCCATTGCTGCCGGTCATCTTCGAAGTCGCGCATCAGAATGGCATTCGACCCGAGCGGCCCATCGCCATCGCCACCATTGCTTCACAGCAAGCCATCACGGCCAGTCCGGTGGCGGCGGCAACCGCTGCGATGATTGGATTATTCTCGAGCAACAATCTTTCCTGGGGACTGCCGCAGATGCTCATGATTTGTGTTCCTTCGACGCTGATTGGTGTGATTGTCGCCGCGCTGGTGCAGATGCGAGTCGGCAAAGAACTCAAGGATGACCCTGAATACCAGGCGCGCCTCGCTGCTGGTGAAGTCCAGGTGCACGCTAAATCCGCACCAGGTGCAGCGGTGAAGCTCCCGCCTACGGCGAAAACGAGCGCTTTAATCTTTCTCGTCGGTGTCGCCTTTGTCGTGGTGCTGGGTCTTTTCCCGGGTCTTCGCACGTTACGCGGTGGCGAAAAGCCGGAGGTCATTGCGATGCCGGTTGCCATTGAAATGGTGATGCTCACCGTGGCTGCTGTGCTGTTGTTGGTCACGCGCATCAAGACAGACGTTGTCACCAAAACGCAAACCTGCCGTGCCGGCATTACCGCAGTCGTCGGCATTTTTGGTCTGGCCTGGATGGGCGATACGTTCATCGATTCCAATCGCGACGTAATTGTTGGCGGCCTCGGTAACATGGCCAAGGCCGCACCGTGGACCTTCTCCATCGGACTCTTTCTGGCGTCCGTGTTGCTTTACAGTCAGGCGGCAACGGCCCGGGCATTGATGCCGCTAGGCTTGTCGCTGGGCATTCACCCCCAATTTCTGATCGGCATGTTCCCGGCGGTGAACGGCTATTTCCTGATTCCAAATTACGGAACGATCATTGCCGCGATGAACTTTGATCGCTCGGGCACGACGCGCATTGGCAAGTTTGTGATCAACCATTCGTTTCTGTTGCCAGGACTCATCAGCACGACCGTGGCGGTCTTCATGGGCTTGCTCATCGCCAAAGTATTTTTCAGCTAAGACAAACTATGAAACTGGATTCCAACACCATCGCCAACGCGGCTCAGCGCATTGGCATCAAGCCGGACGAACTCGCCGCCATCGTCGAGCGCGGCAAAGCTGTTACTTATGAAGCGGGCGATTATCTCTTTCATGAATCCACGCCGCGTCAGTGGCTCGGCGTGGTGATGGAAGGCGAGGTTGACCTGGTTCGCGGTCAGCATGGCCACGGCGTGCTCGTGGGAGTGGCGCAACCCGGGGCCATTCTCAGCGAAGCGGTGATGCTTGACGACACGGCCCATGGCACGTCCGGTCGAACCCAGCAAGGCGCGACGGTCTGGCAGATTCCGCGTGAAGAGTTGGAAAAAGTCCGCGCGGAGAAGCCTGAGATTTTTTATCGCCTTGTCGGGCAGGTGGCCCGGCGCTTGAGCGAGCGGCTGCGACGGGCCAACGAACGACTCGCGAAGGAAGGCGGTCCGGCGAATCTGAGCAATGTGCGGAGCGAGCATGACTCCCTCGGGGAACGCGACGTGCCGAATCACGCCTACTACGGCGTGCAAACCATGCGGGCGATCGAGAACTTCCCGTTCTCCGGCGTGCAGGTGCGGCACTACGAGCATTTTGTTCGTGCCTTGGCCTGTGTGAAGAAGGCTGCTGCGCTGGCGAACGCTGAACTCGGCACGTTGGATCGCAACATTGCGGACGCCATCGCCAAGGCGTGCGATGAAATCCTGGCCGGCAAGCTCCACGACCAATTCGTCGTGGACATGATCCAGGGCGGCGCGGGGACTTCCACGAACATGTGCGCCAATGAGGTTATCGCCAATCGCGGGCTTGAATTGCTCGGCCAGCAGAAGGGGGATTACAAGCATTGTCATCCGAACGACCACGTCAATTGCTCGCAGTCCACCAACGACGCCTATCCCACCGCGATCAAGCTGGGCGTGTGGTTCACGCTGCGTGACACGCTGAGAGGTTTACGGGAACTGCAAGCGGCGCTTCAAGCCAAAGCGAAAGAGTTCGCCGACGTCATCAAGATGGGCCGCACCGAGAATCAGGACGCTGTGCCCATGACGCTGGGCCAGGAATTCAGCGCCTACGCGGTGATGATTGGCGATGGGCTGCGTCATCTCGAACACGCCGGCAACGAACTGCTCGAAACCAACATGGGTGCAACGGCCATTGGCACCGGGCTGAACAGCCCGCCCGGCTATGCGCCGCTCTGCACCAAGAAGCTGGCGGAGATTTCCGGCGCGCCAGTTCGATTAGCGGCAGACCTGGTGGAGGCGACTCAGGATTCGGGAGAGTTTGCGCTGATGAGCAGCGCCATGAAGACCACGGCGGTTCAGCTTTCGAAAATCTGCAACGATCTGCGCTGGTTGTCCTCCGGGCCGCGCTGCGGGCTTTACGAAATTCGGTTGCCCGCCATGCAGCCCGGTTCGTCCATCATGCCGGGGAAGGTGAACCCCGTTATCCCGGAGGTCGTAAGCCAGATTTGTTTCCAGATCATTGGCAATGATGTGACTGTCTCAATGGCGTCCGAGGCCAGCGAACTGGAGTTGAACATGGCCGAGCCGATCATCGCATTCAACCTCTTCTTCGGTCTTACACTTTTGCGTAACGCGGCCATCGTGCTCGCTACGCGTTGCATTGCGGGCATTGAACCGAATCGCGAGCGTTGTCGCGAGTACGTGCAAAATTCCATCGGTCTTGTGACTGCGCTGAACCCCGTGCTGGGCTATGAGAAATCTGCCGCCATCGCCAAGGAAGCGCTCAAGACGGGCGGCAGTGTTTACGATCTTGTCATTGCCAAAGGCTGGCTGACCAAGGATAAACTCGACGAGTTGCTGAAGCCCGAGGGCATGACGAATCCGCGTTTGTCGCCTGACGTAAGCCCGGGCCGCGTGAACAGGAGTGGATCATGAGCAAATTCATACTGGCCCTCGACCAGGGCACGACCAGTTCGCGCGCCATCGTCTTCGATCATGATGGGTCGATCCGGGCGATAGCGCAGGAAGAGTTCAAACAGATTTTTCCTCAGGCGGGTTGGGTTGAACATGACCCCAACGAGATTTGGAAAACACAGTTGGACACGGCGCGCGCGGCTCTGGCGAAGGCTGGAATCAAAGCTGATGACATCGCTGCGATTGGCATTACGAATCAACGGGAGACCACGGTCGTCTGGGATCGCAAGACCGGTGAGCCAATCCACAATGCCATTGTATGGCAGGACCGGCGCACGTCGAAGTTTTGCGATGAACTGAAGGCGGCGGGTCACGGCGAGTTGATTCAGCAACGCACGGGTCTGGTGATTGACGCGTATTTTTCCGGCAGCAAAGTGCGTTGGTTGCTCGACAATGTGTCCGGCGCGCGGGCCCGGGCGGAGCGCGGCGAGCTGGCTTTTGGCACGATTGATTCCTGGCTCGTGTGGAAACTCACGGAAGGCGCGCATCACATCATAGATCCCTCGAATGCATCGCGCACGATGCTCTACAACTTGCAGGGCAGTTGGGATGACAAGTTGCTCGAGGTCCTCGGCGTGCCGCGCCAGTTGCTGCCGGAAGTCCGGTCATCAAGTGAGATCTACGGAGAAACGAAGTTGCTTGGCGCGCCCATCAGGATTGCCGGGATTGCGGGTGACCAGCAGGCGGCGCTCTTCGGACAAAACTGTTTCGAGCGTGGGCTTGCAAAAAACACCTACGGCACCGGTTGTTTCATGCTCATGAACATCGGCGCCAAACCGCAGATTTCGAAACACAAGCTGCTCACCACGGTGGCGTGGCAACTCGGCGGCGAAACTGAATACGCGTTGGAGGGAAGTGTGTTCATCGGCGGCGCGACGGTGCAGTGGTTGCGCGATGGGCTGGGCATCATCAAAAATTCCGCTGACGTCGAACCGCTCGCCGCCAGCGTGGCCGATAGCGGTGGCGTTTATCTCGTGCCAGCCTTCGCCGGCCTCGGCGCACCGCATTGGGATCAATACGCTCGCGGCGTCATTGCCGGAATCACGCGCGGCACGAGCGCGGCACACATCGCGCGAGCCGCGCTGGAGGGAATTGCTTTTCAGGTTGCGGACGTGCTGGAAGTCATGAAGCAGGACAGTGGAATCGAGATGAACGGCCTGCGCGTGGACGGCGGCGCTTCGGCTAACAACCTGTTGATGCAGTTTCAGGCTGACGTGCTGCAAGTATCGGTGGTGCGCCCGAAGGTGATTGAAACGACCGCGCTCGGTGCAGCCTACCTCGCCGGGCTGGCCACAGGCTTTTGGAAAGATCGCGCCGAAGTCTCGCGAGTCTGGCAGGCGGATCGCACTTTCGAACCGCAGATAAGCGCTGATGAAGCCACACACCGTCGCGCGCGCTGGAACGAAGCGTTACGCCGGGCGCGTGCGTGGGAGGAGCACAAGTAACTTCCTTTCCAACCGTTTCAATATGAGCGCTACCAATCTTCTTCAACGTGATGCCTCACTCCAACGCATCGCCGCCCATCGTGAGCACTGGGATATTGTCGTGATTGGCGGTGGCGCGACTGGCATGGGTATCGCCGTTGATGCGGCCTCGCGGGGTTACAGTGTCGTTCTGCTCGAGCAACACGATTTCGGGAAGGGTACGTCGAGTCGCTCGACAAAGCTCGTCCACGGTGGCGTGCGTTATTTGCAACAGGGCAACGTCACGCTCGTGATGGAAGCACTGAAGGAGCGCGGACTGCTGCTGCGGAACGCGCCACACCTGGTTCACGATTTGCAATTCATCGTCCCGAATTATCAGTGGTGGGAAGCCCCTTTCTACGGCATCGGGATGAAGGTGTATGACCTGCTTGCGGGTAAGTATGGCTTTGGTCCATCGCAAATTCTTTCGCGCGAGGAAGTGCTGGAAAAGATACCGACGCTTTCGCAGGACGGCCTTCGCGGCGGCGTGAAGTATCACGACGGACAGTTCGATGACGCGCGATTGCTGATTGACCTGGCCACGACCGCGGCGCAGCACGGCGCTTGTTTGCTGAACTATGCGCGCGTCGTTTCCCTTCGCAAGGGCGGTGAGGGTTTCATCAATGGGCTCACCTTCCGTGATGAAGAAGGCGGCAACGAGCACACGCTCGCGGCCCGTTGTGTGATCAACGCCACCGGCGCCTTCTGCGACGAACTGCGCCGGGCGGATGATCCGGCTTCGAAGCCGATGATTGCGCCGAGTCAAGGCGTGCACCTGACGTTGTCGCGCGAGTTCCTGCCGGGCGACGCGGCGATTATGGTGCCGCATACCCGCGATGGACGGGTGATGTTTGCGATTCCATGGCACAACCATGCGGTGGTGGGAACGACGGACACGCCCATACCCACGTCGGTGCTCGAACCCAGCCCGAAGAGTGAAGAGATTGATTTCATCATTGAAACAGCGAGTGACTATCTCGCGAAGCGCCCGACGCGCGCTGATATTCTGAGCGTGTTCACCGGCATTCGTCCGCTGGTGAAGGCGGGCGATGTTTCCAGCACGGCGGCGCTCTCGCGGGACCACACCATTGAGGTCTCGTCTTCCGGCTTGCTCACCATTGCCGGCGGCAAGTGGACCACCTATCGGCGCATGGCCGAGGATGCGGTGGACCACGCCATCGTGATCGGGTGGCTCGACGAGAAGCCATGTGTTACTCGCGAACTGCGCATTCACGATCCGGGAAGTCACGATGATTCTGCGGCCTGGTTTGCGCAGCACGAGATGGCTCGCACGGTTGAAGATGTGCTGGCTCGCCGCACGCGGCTGCTGTTCCTCGACACGCGTGCCGCCCTGGCTAAAGCACCGCAGGTTGCGCGGGAACTCGCCCAGGCGCTGGGGCGGGATGAGGCATGGCAACAGGCTCAGATTGCCGCATTTCAAGAAACGGCAAAACACTATCTCGTCTCATGACTGCCTACCTCGCGGAATTTATTGGCACGACGCTCCTGGTCCTGTTCGGCAATGGTGTCGTCGCCAACGTTGTCCTCGCCCGAACCAAGGGAAACAACTCAGGCTGGATTGTCATCACGGCCGGGTGGGGACTGGCGGTGTTCATCGGCGCGTTTTGCTCCGCGCCTTTCAGTGGCGCGCATTTAAACCCGGCGGTAACCGTCGCGATGGCGATGGCGGGGAAACTCGAAACCGCAAAAGTTGCCGGCTACATCATTGCCCAGATGCTGGGGGGAATTGCTGGCGGTACCCTGGTATTCGCTTATTATCGCGAGCACTTCAAAGCTTCGGACGATGCCAACGCCAAACTCGCATGCTTTTGCACCGCGCCGAACATTCGCAACATTCCGCAAGCGTTCTTCTGCGAAGTGATCGGCACGTTCATGTTGATTTTTCCCATCTTTCTGATGACCGATGTGAAAGTGAAGTTCGCCGACGCGGCCCAGACCGCCGAAGTGGGTTTGGGCACGCTCGGGCTCGTGCCGGTGGCGCTGTTGGTTTTCGCGATTGGCCTCTCGCTGGGTGGGACGACGGGTTACGCCATCAATCCGGCGCGTGATCTGGGGCCGCGCCTGGCGCATGCGTTTCTGCCCGTGCCCGGAAAACGCGACGGGGATTGGAGCTACGCCTGGGTGCCGGTCATCGGCCCGCTCGTGGGTGCCGCTCTGGCGGCGGGTGCGCAGATGCTGCTTAACAGTTAAACCGCCTATGCGCACTCCTGACGTTGAAGCTGAATATTCCGTCGTAGCGCAGATTTTTAATCTGCTGTATCGCCGAATTTCATTTGGCAAGGCGTCAGTTTCTGCCACGCGTGATGAAGTCAGTGGGCGCAGCGGATTGAAAATCCGCGATACAGCAGAGTGCAACTCTGCGCTACGGACCCTTGGTTCCAGTCGCACTAGTCGATGAAAGAGAAGCTGGACGAACCGTTGAAACCTGAAACCATGGCACTGCGGCGGCGATTGCGTCATGAACGTAACAAATCCGACGTCCCGATACCCCGCTAAACCGACCCACATGAATCCACACCTCTTCCACAATTGGCTACGACCCACAATTCTCGCGTCCGCCGTGCTCTTCTCGGTGAGCGTGATTGCGGCCGACAAAGCGGTGCTGCCTCCCTTGACGACCGTTTCCGGAAGTCCGCGCCTGCCGGGAAAGTTTGTCTGGGCTGACCTGGTGACCGATGACGTTCCGGCGGCGAGGAACTTTTACTCGCAGATGTTTGGTTGGACGTTCCGCGACATGGGCGGTTATCTCATCGCCGCGAATGATGATCGACCTTTGTGTGGGATGTTCCAGAAGGCGCGACCCGCAGATCCAAACGCCAAGCCGCGTTGGTTTGGTTACATTTCGGTCGCCAATGTTGACCGCGCTCAAAAAGCGGTGACGAAAGCGGGTGGCAAGGTCTTGGCCGCTCCGCAAAAAATGCCGAAGCGCGGCGAGCAGGCGGTCTTCGCTGATGCCGAGGGCGCGATCTTTGGTGTGGTCAGGTCCAGTGCGGGTGATCCCGAAGATTTTCTGCCGGATCCGGGCGACTGGATTTGGATTCAACTCTTCAGTCGTGATGTAAAGACGGCCACGGAGTTCTATAACAGCGTGGCCGGCTATGAAGTGATCGAGAACAGCTCAACGAACCGAATGAGCGATTTCATTCTGGCGAGCGAAGGTTTTGCTCGCGCGACGGTGCGTGAGATTCCGGCCAAAGACGAGAAGATCCGGCCCAATTGGCTGCCGTTTGTGCGCGTTGAGAGTGTCAGTCAAACCGTGAGCAAAGCAAAGTTGCTGGGCGGCAAAGTGCTGATTGAACCCAAGCCCGAGGTCTTCGGCGGTAAGGTGGCTGTGGTGGCGGATCCGACTGGTGCGGCGATTGGTGTGCTGGAATGGTCCGCCGAACTTGCGAAAGGAGCGCACTGATATGAGACTCTTCAGTAGCTCTTTCAAATTCGCCGCTGGGTTCGCCTTGTTGCTGGCGGCATCGACTGGTTGTGAAACGACGGACGGGGGAGGCAGCGCCAGCGTGGGAATGTATTACGGCGTGGGCTTTTACGATCCGTGGTACTATGGCGGTTACGATGACGACCCCGACATAATCGTGACACCGCCCGACCGCCCCGACCGGCCATCAGATCGTCCGCGTCCTTCACATCCGATTGCAAACGCACCGTCAGCTTCAACTAGACCGGCGAGGTCAATGCCGTCGATTCCATCCACGCCGCGAGTGTCGGCGCGAGGCGGTGGTGGCGGCCGAAGATAACCATTTAGTGGAGTCCTTGTATGACAACATTGAAATTCACCAGTAAAGGTCATTGGCTGGGATTGTTGTTGGCACTTTCAGCGAGCTTGAGTGCCATCGCTCAAACTTCAACTGTTGCAGCCAGTGCGCCTTCATTTCCCACGGCTACCACTGCGACAACGACTGATAACGCGGTGCCGCCACCTTCGGCCGGAGCGAAACGCAGCGCGGCGGACTTGGAAAAACTCGTCGCCCCCATCGCGTTATATCCCGACCCGCTCCTCGCGACCGTGTTGCCGGCTTCAGTTTATCCGCTGGAGATCGTTCAGGCGGCCCGCTTCGTTGCGGACACAAACAATATCGCCAAGCTGGACGCGCAACCGTGGGATGACAACGTCAAGGAACTGGCGCGCGTGCCCGACGCGCTGAAGAAAATGAACGAGGATCTTAACTGGACGATTGAGCTCGGCGAAGCGTTTCTAGCGCAGGACAAAGATGTGATGGATGCCATCCAGCGCATGCGCACCAAAGCTCAACAGGCGGGCACGCTCCGGACTTCCGAACAGCAAACGGTCACTGTCACCAACATGGTCGTGGAGACGAAGGTCGAACAACAAACGGTAATGGTGACGAACACCGTCGTCCAAATTCAGCCGGCCAGTACCACCACGGTTTATGTGCCGACGTACAATCCCTACACGGTGTATTACCCTCCGCCCGGCTACGTCTACAATCCCGTTGCACCGCTGGTGACCTTCGGCGTGGGCATGGCCTGGGGCGCCATCCTGGCCAACAATTGTGACTGGTATCACGGTGGTTGTTATCATGGCGACGTTGACGTTGATATTGATCGGAACGTGAATCGCGAGAGAAATGTCAACCGCGACCGGAATACGAATCGCGCGCAAAACACTCAGAGAAAGTGGCAGCCGGATCAAAGCCGTCTGAACAAGTCCGGAGCGCCCAGCGCGACCACGCGCGATTCCCGCGGTTGGGGTGGAAATTCAACGCGCGCGACCCAACGTCCCACTTCGGGCACTACCGGGGCGCGGCCAACCTCGAGCTTTGGCGGTCAAGCAGGAGCTTCACCGGCCCAACGGCCCGGGGGGCAAGCTGGCGGCGCGCGTCCAACCACCACCTGGCAGCAACCGAGTGGCTCTCGTCCTTCGAGCGGGTTCGGCGGGTCGCAAAGCGGTGCCCGGCAACCAACCGCCGGCAACCGTGCGTCCTCTCCGGCATCAAGGCCTTCGCCTTCACAGAACTTCAGCCGGCCCTCGTCCGGGTCCGGCAGCGCATTCAGTGGCGTGAGCAGCGGCTCGGGCGCCCGCAGCGCCAGCACTCGTGGGGCGGCGAGCCGTGGTGGTGGCGGGGGCGGACGCGGTGGCGGCGGACGACGGTAACTCCAATTCCAACCGGAAGCATTTTATGAAAAGCAATTTTCCATTCTTAAAGTTTGCCGGCGCGGTCTTGTCCCTGGTATTGGCGGCTTGGCCCAATACCGTTTCCGCCGCCGATGCGGCTCAAGTGTTTTCCACACCGGAAGCAGCGGTGGCGGCCCTGGGTAAAGCGGTGAGCACGACTAACCGCGCGGCTCTGGGCACGCTGTTAGGCTCCGCATCAGAAGCGTTGGTTAATCCCGATGAAGTTCAGGGAGCGTCCGAACTATCCAAATTCAGTGAGGCCTTTAACGCCACAAATCGGCTCGTGCGGGAATCGGACACACGGATGACTCTCGAAATCGGACCCGATGGGTGGCCTTTTCCGATACCACTCGTGAAGGTCGCGAGCGGCTGGCATTTCGACACGGCGGCGGGTCTGGATGAATTACTCAATCGTCGCATTGGCCGCAACGAACTCGACGTGTTGCGCGTTATGCGGGCCTGCGTGCAGGCGCAACGCGAGTATGCCAGTCGCGACCGCGACGGCGACGAGGTGCTGGAATACGCCCAGAAATTCGCGAGCACGGAAGGTAAGACCGATGGCCTCTATTGGCCGACAGAATTGAACGGCGAGATCAGCCCGCTGGGCCCGATGGTCGCGGACGCTCAAAGCGAGGGTTACTTTGACGAATCGACCAGGGCAAAAGTTGGTCCGCAGCCATTTCATGGATACCTGTTCAAAATCTTGAAGAGTCAGGGGAAAAACGCTCCGGGCGGCAAATACGATTATGTCATCAACGGCCATATGATTGGTGGCTTTGCGTTCGTTGCCTGGCCAGCGGAATACGGGGAATCGGGCATCATGACATTCATTGTGAACCAGCAGGGTCGGGTGTTTCAAAAAGACCTGGGAAAGGCGACGGACAAAACAGCGAGCAAGATGACGACTTACGATCCCGATCCGTCCTGGAAAGTTTCGCCGGACTGAGCCGACGAGCGCCTCATTCTAAGAATGAAAATCATCTTCGCGTCGGTCGTGGCACTCAGCGCGATGTTTCTGACGGGCTGTAGAAGCATCGGCCCGGGCACAGTCGCTCGCGACCGTTACGATTACAGCAGCTCCATTTCAGAATCATGGAAGCGGCAAACGCTGTTGAACATCGTCAAGTTGCGCTATCTCGATCCACCGATCTTTGTGGATGTCGGACAAATCGTGGCGGGCTACTCGCTGGAAACCGGTTTGACCGCGGGCGCAAACTTTCCCGAGACGTCCACCGTGGGTGGCGACACAGCCATCGTGGGCGGGTCAATCCGTTACACCGATCGGCCGACGGTCACTTACGTGCCGCTCACGGGCAATCAGTTTGTCAAAGCGTTGATGACGCCGCTGCCGCCGGAGTCGGTGTTCTTCATGATTCAATCCGGTTGGCCAGCCGAAGGGGTCTTGATGGCGGCCGCTGCGTCGCTCAATGGGTTGAAGAACCAGGAAACGACTTTGACGGGAGTGACACCGCCGACCCCGGAGTTCCTGCGCGTGCTCGAACTCATGCGAAATTTGCAACGTTCTGGATTCGTGAGCTTGCGCGTCAAGCAGGATAGCCAGAAGCAGCAATCCACCATTCTCACACTTCGCGGGACAGATCTTCCAGAGACAAGCCGCGCCGAGATCAGTGAATTGCGCCGACTGTTGCGACTCGATCCAGATACGACGGAGTTCGCGCTCGTTTTCGGAGGGACGGCGGCTCACGACAAGGAAGTGGCCGTCCTGACGCGTTCGATTCTTCAAATTATGACCACGATGGCGGGGCAGGCGGAGGTGCCGGCCGAGGACGTGGCGCAGGGTCGAGCTACGCCCGGGCCAAAGAATGGAGATGACCTCACCGCCTTGCCGCGGCTGTTGCGCATCCAGAGTTCCAAAGGCAAACCCGGCGACGCCTCCGTGGCGGTGCGTTATCGCAACAGCTGGTTTTGGATTGACGATCGTGATCTGCAAAGCAAGCGCGCTTTTGCGTTTATGCTGATGCTTTTCACGCTTGCCGACACCGGCAACAAAGAACCGCCACCATTGATTACGATTCCCGCTCAGTAGGCAACCGACCACAACGTTTCGTTTCCTGGTTTCTTGAAGCCAGCAAACAAACAAAACTAAAAACTATGAAAAAGAAAATGCTGTTAAACATCGGTCTGCTCGCCCTGGTGGTTTCTGCCACACAGGCTCAGGAACATCTCGCCACCAGCATTCAGGAAGCCCGGGCTGAAACGGCCAACACGTCCCGGCAATTGAGTGCAACGGTTGCGGCGCTCAATGCGCTCGCGGCGCAGAAAAAGGGCGACCTGCGCCCCACCTACAGCAGCTTCGCCGAAGCCATCCCAAAGACGACGGCGGCCGCTGAGACCACGGCCGCGCGCGTCAAGTGGATGGACGGCGACGGCCAGGCGTATTTCAAAGAATGGCAAGACAAGATCACTGGCATTGCCAATGAATCTTTGCGGAAAAAGTCGCAGAAGCGATTGGAAGCGGTCCGTTCGAGTTTCGACAAGGTGAAGTGGGAACTGAAGCAAGCCAGCGAGAGATTCAAACCGTTTCTTTCCGACCTTTCGGATATCCAAAAGACGTTGGAAGCGGATGTGACCGCCGCGGGCGTTAAATCGGTCCGACCCACCGTGAAGAGCGCGAACACGAACTACAAACCGGTTAATCAGTCAATCAATGCCGCCATCAAGGAAATGGACAAGATGGCGAAGGCATTGTCTTCGCAAGCCAAGTAGGCTGGCGATGACGGAAGATCGTTCGGGCTAACGGCCAATCCGGTCGGTGCGGCGCGGGGCGGATTGGCCGTCATCCTGAGGGGCAATGGCTGAAATGATTTGCGGAAAGAAATGGCAAAAGCAGTGGCTTAAGGCAACAATGGCGCGCTAACCAGCGCTTGGGGCTTGTCACTCGAAACCGGGAAATAAACTTTACTATGAACACTGGTTGTAAATTTAAAAGGTGGATTGCTGTCGGCCTCTTGCTGCCGACATGCGTTGCTTTGGCTGCTGACGAACCCATTGAAGTCTCCAAGCCCGAGCAACCCTGGGAAAAAGCCAACCTTCAGGTCGGTGGATTGTTTCCCATCTTCGACAGCGACCTGGTTTTCGGCATCGAAGGCGCAAACAATCAAAGCATCAATGCGGAGGATACCCTGGGCCTGGATTCGAGCCTGACGGTCTTTCAAATCGGCGGGATGTATCGGCCCGGCGAGTCGCGCCGGAATCAAATCGAGTTTTCCTACGCGGGCTACCATCGAGACGGCAGCGCAGTGTTGACCCGCGAGATTGAAATCGAAGGCATCACCTATCCCGTCGGCGCCAACGTGGAGTCGGTTCTTAACTTCGACATCATCAGCGCGACCTACTCCTACGCGTTCGTACAAACGGAACGTGCCCGCGTCGCGCTCGGCTTGGGGGCTTATATCATGCCGCTGAGATATGATCTGAATATCGAGACAACCGGCGGAAATACTTTTATCGAAGGAGCCGACACTACGCTGCCGTTGCCCGTTATTGCGGTGCGCGGCGAATTCCTGCTGTTTCGCAGCCTGTTTTTGAATACGTCCGTTGACGGAATGTATGCGGAGATCAGTGATTTCCGCGGGGCGCTCGTGGACTTCAATATCGGCCTGGAATACCGGCCGTGGAAGTGCGTCGGTTTTGGGGTCGGCTATAATTACTTTTACGGTGGCCTGGAAGGCGAGGGGAGTTCCGACTATCCCGGAGTTGATTTCGTTGGCTCGGTGACGATTCGTTATAGTGGTCTTTTGCTTTACGGCAAATGGTGCTTCTAAAGGCGAACCACTCCGCATGAATGACCGACGCTCCAGGCTCGAACGGAATCTCGTCTGGATTCTCCTGGTAGTCCTGCTGCTGGGTTGCCTGATGGTGATGCGGCCATTCATTTCCGCGTTGCTGTGGGCCGTCGTGTTGAGTTTCTCGGTTTGGCCGTTGCACAGCCGGCTTCTCGCCCTCGTGCGTGGACGCCGGACCCTGGCGGCCAGTCTGATGACGTTAGCGATGGTGCTGGTGATGCTCGTGCCGTTTGTGATCGTGGGAACGACTCTCGCCCAGAATATCAAGGAACTTTCCGCAGCAACGCGCAACTGGCTGGAAGCCGGCCCGCCCGCGGCGCCCGCGTGGCTGGCCAAAGTGCCGGTCATCGGGGCCTCGGCCGTGGAAAAGTGGAACACGCTCGCGGGTGACAGCGCCAGCCTGATTAATGAGGCGAAACAGTTTATTGAGCCGGTCAGTGCGTGGTTGTTGAAAGCCGGATTGAAGCTGGGCAGCGGTATCTTCGAACTGGCGTTGAGCATCTTGATTACGTTCTTCTTCCTGCGCGATGGTATCTCGCTCGCGGACCGTCTGAAAACCGGCGTGAGTCGCATCGCGGGCGAACAAGGCAAGCACCTGCTGGGGGTTGCGGGTGGCACCGTACGCGGAGTCGTGTACGGCATTCTGGGCACGGCATTGGTCCAGGCGGTGATTGCCGGAATTGGTTTTCTGATTGCGGGCGTTCCCGGAGCCAGTCTGCTCGCGTTGATGACGTTCTTCCTGTCCGTGGTGCCGGTTGGTCCGCCCATGATCTGGATTCCGGCGGCTTTGTGGTTGTTTCATCAGGACCACACCGGCTGGGGAATTTTCATGCTGATTTGGGGCATGGGCGTAAGCAGCGTGGACAACGTGGTCAAGCCGTGGATTATCAGTCAGGGAAGCGCGATGCCTTTCTTGCTCATCTTCTTTGGCGTGATCGGTGGGGCGTTGGCGTTTGGTTTTATCGGGGTCTTTATCGGACCAACGTTGCTAGCCGTGAGCTACAGGCTTTTTGAGGAATGGATTGCCAGCAAGCGGCAAGGTGCTGCTGCGGACTCCAGCGATCGCGATGAGGCTAAGCCTGCATGAAGCCGAACGGTGAAGCCAACTCCGCTGGCAAAAAGTCACGCCTAACCTCTCTGATCCCTGCGATTGGCTGGTTGCGGGACTACAACGCGGGCTGGCTGCGCGGCGATGTAATTGCAGCCATCACGCTTGCGGCGTACCTGCTGCCAGCCGGTCTCGGTGATGCTTCGCTGGCGAATCTGCCGCCGCAAGCGGGGCTCTATGCCTGTCTGTTCGGCGGCCTGGTCTTCTGGCTGTTTTGCAGTTCGCGACACACGTCCATCACGGTCACGTCTGCCATCTCGCTCTTGATTGGTGCATCGCTGGGTGACATCGCGAGTGGAGACGCGGCACGTTTTGGAGCGCTGGCGGCGGGAACGGCTTTGCTGGTGGCGGCTATCGCTTTTATCGCGTGGATCGCAAAAGCCGGCGTCATCGTGAATTTCGTCTCGGAAAGTGTGATGACCGGATTCAAATGCGGCGTCGCTCTGTTCCTGGCCAGCACACAGTTGCCGAAACTGTTCGGGTTTAAAGCCGCACATGGAAGTTTTTGGGAGAACGCCGGCCATTTTCTGAGTCACCTGGACGAAACGAATCGGGCGTCATTGTTGATTGGGGGAATTGCGCTCGCCTTGCTGGTTCTCGGGAAAATTTTTCTGAGGAACAAGCCGCTGGCGTTGTTCGTGGTGATTGGAGGAATTATCGCCTCCGGCATACTCGGGTTGGAAGCGAAAGGTGTAAAACTGCTGGGCGAAGTGCCGCAAGGGTTGCCAATGCCGGGTCTGCCTGCAATCCAGTGGTCCGATCTGAACAGCCTGATGCCGCTGGCGCTGGCCTGCTTCATGTTAGGTGCCGTGGAAACGGCAGCCATCGGCCGAATGTTCAGCGCCAAGCATGGCCGGCGGCTTGATCCCAATCAGGAGTTTCTCGCGCTGGCCACTTCGAATCTCGCAGCGGGACTCGGACACGGCTTTCCCATCAGCGGCGGCATGTCTCAGTCTTTGGTGAACGAGGGCAGTGGAGCGCGCACGCCGCTTTCGACGTTCCTGGCAGCCCTCATCATTCTGGCGGTGGTCCTTTTTATGACGCATCTCTTGAGCGCGTTGCCGCAGCCGGTCCTTGCCGCAATTGTCCTGGTGGCCGTGTCCGGATTGTTTCAGGCATCCGAACTTAAACATCTCTGGCACTCCAGTCGGTCTGAGTTTGTTGTGGCGGCAGCGGCATTGCTGGGCGTAATGACTTCGGGTCTTCTGCGCGGCGTAATGATCGGCGCGATTATCTCTCTCGTGCAATTGCTGCGAAAGGCGGCCAATCCGCACGTTGCGTTTCTGGGGCGCATTCCCGGCACACGCCGTTTTTCCGATCGCGAACGACATCCGGACAACGAACTCATTCCCGGGGTGTTCATTTTTCGTCCGGAGTCGAACTTGATTTACTTCAACATCGATTCCATTCGCGAGACCATTGCGGAACGTGTCCACACTGAAGATCCCAGGCCCAAAGCCGTCATCATCGACCTTTCCGCCGCCCCCTACGTGGATTTGCAGAGCGCACACACGTTGGCGGGTTTGGCGGATGAACTCAACGCCGCCGGTGTTCGAGTGCAAGTTGTTGAAGCGCGTTCCGCGGTTCGTGAGCGGCTGCGGAAGGAGGGCCTGGATGAACGGCTCGGCGGTATCGACCGGTTCACCTCCGTGGCGGATGTGGTGGACAGTCTCCAGGCAAACCGGTGACCGCAGCGTCCTCTATGTGGTCCTGCGCATGCCGGGGGTGACAACTTGTGGCTTCCCACGAACGCCCTCCACGGTGGCGTAAGCAAAAGAGCACGCGTGGTCTTCAACCAACGCGTGCCCTTGGGTGGGGGTGGGTCTTGTTCGTGATTAAAAGAATACGGTCGTAGTCCCCGCTGCCGACGTGTTGCCGGCGGTATCAGTGGCGAATACTTCGATGATGTTAAGACCGAAGTCCGAGTAAATAATTCTGGGGCCACCCGAACCAAAGATCCAGTCCTCCAGTCTGCCGTTCACATAAATGTCGTAACGGATGTTGGCCGGGTCATCGAAGTTGTCCGTGGATTCAGTCCAGGTCACCTGTGTTTCCGTGCTGCCATCACCAAAGCCATGCGCATTCACGTTGGCCGGAATGGTCGGGGGCGTGGTGTCGTTGGGATTGGCGGCCAACGTGGTGAAAGCGGCGGGTGCGCTCAGGGGCGATGGGTTGCCGCCGAAGTCGTAGGTGCGGATCTGAACCGTGTAAGCAGTGGCCGGATCGAGATAGCGGAGCACGGTTGACGTCACGTCTCTCGGAAAATCGCTTCGATACAGCAAACTCCCGTTGAGCCAGAGTTCGTAGGAGTAATGATACGGCCCATCATCCTCGGCGCGCGTCCACGAGAGGTTGGCGTAATTAGCGCCAACGTCGCCGACCGAAACGACTGGCGCAGTCCAGGGTGGAGTGGTGTCTAGTGGCAGCCGGACCGGACCGAGATTAGCCTGGCCGGAGACGGTTCCTGCGGAATTTTTCGCGTAGATGAAGAACCAATAATCGTTCCCCGGAGCGAGTGCGGTGAACGTATGACTTCTGGCCGTTGAAGGCAGGACGACCGGCGCGACGTTGTATGCGCCCGAAAGGTGGAAATTAAAGGCCGTGCTGGAACTGGCCGTGTCCCATGCCACGGTCACGGTGTAAGCTGTCTTCGCCGTTACACGGAAGTTGGTGGGCGTCGGTGGTTTGCTGCTTCCTCCGCCTCCCTTTTTCCCGGCGGCAAAGGCCGCGAACGAATCGAGCAGCAAGGCGAGCGTTAAGGCGATTGCTCCGGCGTGAACGAAGAACCGTGTGTTACCAGTGGTAATCATATGCAGGAATCCTTTCAATGGTTGCGAGCCAGCGCACGAAAACCCAGCGCGTTGGCGATTACATGACACTGCTTGCGCGGTCTCTCGTTTATGATGGGCGGGACGGATGCAATGTTCCCGGCGAAAATTGTTGTCCTTAAAAAATCACACCGTTGTAGTCGAGACGTTACGCTCCACGCGCGGTGGCTTCAGCTTACAAATCTGTAATCTTCGGGAAAGCTCGAGGAAATGAGCTTAAGCCATGGTGTTTCCAGATCGGAACACCAACATGAAAACCTTCAATACAATCGGAAAAGCCAAACCGGCAGCACAACCCGCAAGCTTGACGTCGTGGGCGTCGCGCCGACAGCAGAGCCGGCGCAGCCTGGCCATCGTTCTTGGACTGGCCCTGGCCATCGGCGGGTTGGCAGCCACGCTGCGACCGCCTGAGGCGGATGACGCAGCGGATCTCGACGAAGAAGCCGCCATCGCCCAGGTCAGCGCGTATCTGCTCGAGAACTCACATTACACCGGCCACCGGCTTGATGACGCGATGGCCAGCCGGTTTTTGGATCGTTACCTGCAAATGCTCGATGGCAACCGTTCGTATTTCCTGGAGTCCGATCTGGCCGAGTTCGCGCCGCTGCGCACCCGGCTGGACGACCTGACCCTCCGAAGGGGCGACACCAGTCCAGCCGAACAGATTTTTGAACGCTTCAAGGAACGGCTCGAACAGCGCGTGGCGTACGTTCAGGAATTGTTGAAGACGGAGAAATTTGAGTTCTCCGGTAACGACACTTACACGGGGGATCGGGAGCGTGAACCGCGTCCCCGCGACCTCACGGAGGCGAAGCAACTCTGGCGGCAGCAACTCCGTTACGAGTACCTGCAGGAGCTGTTGAACGACAAGCAGCCCGATGAAATCGTCAAGACGCTTAAGCGCCGCTACGATCGGCTGGCACATAACCTCAAGCAATGGAATCACGACCGTGTGTTCGAGTTGTACCTCACCGCGCTGGCCAATGTGTATGACCCGCATTCGGATTACATGGGGCGGCGACAACTGGAGGATTTTTCCATCTCGATGAACCTTTCGCTCGCGGGCATTGGCGCCACGCTCCGATCCGAAGACGGTTACTGCAAGCTTCAGGAACTCGTCGCCGGCGGACCGGCCGCGCGCAGCAAACTTCTCAAGGCCGGCGACCGCATTGTTGCCGTGGCGCAGGACGGTCAAGCGCCGGTCGATGTGATAGACATGCCCTTGCAGGAAGCGGTGTCGCTCATTCGCGGTCCGAAAGGCACCAGCGTTCAACTTACGGTCATCCCCGCGGACTCCACTGATTCGTCCACGCTCAAGACGATCACGCTCGTGCGCGATGAGATCAAGTTGGAGGACCAGGAAGCCAAGGCGCGCATCCTGGATCTGCCCGGCAAGGACGACACGACGTTGCGGCTTGGAATTATTGATCTCCCGTCCTTCTACTCAGGCGTTCAAGGGGGCAAAGGCGGCGAGGAGAAAAGCGCCACAGCCGACGTCGCCAAACTGGTTCGCAAATTGAAACGGGAAAATATTCAGGGTCTGATTCTCGACCTGCGACACAATGGCGGCGGATCTCTTGAGGAAGCGGTGAGCCTCACCGGATTGTTCATCCACCGCGGGCCGGTGGTGCAGACCAAAAGTGCCGAGGGGCTAATGAAGGTGGAGAACGATCCCGACGCCTCGGTGCTCTATGCGGGACCACTGATCGTCCTGACGAGTCGCTTGAGCGCTTCGGCCTCGGAGATTCTGGCCGGTGCGTTGCAGGATTATGGTCGCGCGCTGATCGTCGGCGATCCCGCTACTTTTGGGAAAGGGACAGTGCAAACCGTTTTACCGCTCTCCTCCATGATGCGTCGAGCCGGCATGGAGGTCGCCGCGGATCCCGGTGCGTTGAAACTCACCATCGGCAAATTCTATCGGCCAGACGGCGCCTCCACACAGCTTCGCGGGGTGAAGTCCGATCTGGTGCTGGCCTCGCCTACCGCCAAGCTCCGCATTGGTGAATCCGAAATGACTGATCCTCTGCCTTGGGATCGGGTGCGGCCTGTGCGACACATGAATTATGATCTGGTTGAGCCTTATCTCGAGACTTTGGCGGAGAACTCCCGGAAGCGCCTGGCGACGGACCCAGACTTCATTTGGGAGGGAAAAGATCTCGAACGAATCCAGCAGCGTTTGGATAATCCCACCGTCTCGTTGAATCTCGCAGAGCGGCGCGCCGAAAAAGCGGAACTCGATAAGGAAGCGGCCCGTCGCAAGCAAGAGCTCGCTGGCCAGA
The DNA here is from genome assembly GCA_036274115.1 of Verrucomicrobiia bacterium. Lineage (GTDB taxonomy): Bacteria > Verrucomicrobiota > Verrucomicrobiia > Limisphaerales > JADLHS01 > JADLHS01. The sequence goes on along the minus strand of DASUGI010000006.1, from coordinate 13,513 downwards.
CAAAGCCGTTGCCCAAGCAGTATGCCATTACGCTTCGGAACGCTGACTCAGCGGGTTTGCCCGAAGCGATGACCGTGTCCCGGAACTCGCGGCCCTCTAATCTCCTGAGCAATGCCTCCTCCGCCACCAATGACGAGTCCGGGGCAGAGAACGACTTGGAACACGATTCCCGAGACATTGTCCTGGAGGAAACCGTGCGCATCCTGGGTGATTACGTAAATCTCACCGCACCTACGAAGCCCACGGTCGCCGCCAAGACGGCGAGTTCCATCAATTGAATTGTTGGGACCAGGCTCGCTCCGGGTCCGTGACCGTCAGGAGAAACGGTGGTGACCGTCAGGCAACTACCGAAATCACACTCCGAGGCGTGGCGGCTTGGCAAGACCCACGAAGATGCAAATGCCATCGCCGCCGGGATTGGCGATCAGATCAATATCAATCCTGGGTTTCCAGTTGTTCACCGCCCAGACGTTGCCCGCTTGATCGATGGCCATGCCGGTGACCCGCATGAATGGGGTAAAAGCCGGAAGATCTTCCCGGCCGTATAAGGGCTCGCCGTTGTGAAGCAAGACTTGTTCGCCCGCCGAGGGCAGGGTGTAGCCCGACGCCGGTGAGATGGCAGAACCAATTTGCAACCCGGGAGGCCGGGTTGACGGATTACTTCCCGCCAACTTCGTGAGGCGCGCGTGATTAAAGTCATTGTCGGGAGCTTGCGGGCCGAAGTTGGCCACCCAGATATTGTCGTCACCGTCCACCACCGGGGTCCAGGGCGAATCAATCCCGCCACCGTTGAACTGACCAATGACGCTGCCTTGATTGTTCAGTAGATACACACAACTGTCTCCGCCTGACGCGACCCATATGTTGCCCTGCGAATCGAGTGCGAGTGCCTTGTTGGCGTGGCCAATGGGCTGGTCAAAGAGTTGTTGAAGCTGGCCGTTTACCAGAGCATAACGCGTCACGCTGCTGGGGCTAATAGGTGCCAAACCGCCACTGTTCGTCACCCAGGCCGTTCCATCCCGCGCGATCTGAACGTCGAATGGCGCATTCGCCGGCGCGAAGATGGCTTTTTTCGGATCACCCTTGGGAAACACGACCAGCCGGTTATTTCCGAAACTGCAAATCCAGATGTTACCTTCCGGGTCGGTCGTAATGCCCTGGGCGCGTTCCACGCCGCCCTGATAGCCCAGCGCGCCTGAGACGGCCTTACCATGTTTGTTGTACTCCGTAACACTGCCGTTGCCATCGGGCGACGGGTTGTAGTCCGGACCGCCCCAGCCGAAGTTCCCCACCCAAACGTTGCCGTTCGGCGCGATGCTCACTCCGTAGCCGGCGCCGAGCGCGCCGCCGCCGAGCAGAATGGAATTCGGCGTGCCTTGCCGACCGTCAGCCGGCTGGCCATTGGGTTTGAGCACGACATTATAATTGCAGGAATAAGGCGTTCCCTGGAAAACGTTGTTGGTAACCCAGGCGTAACCATTCGCATCGAACGCCAGATTGCCCGGGCCACCGAACATGAAATCATCGTTGCCGGTGTTGTTGACCTTCACCACGATCGTCCAGGCGTCCGGCATCTGAACCAATGCGGGCGTGTAAACTTCACGCAGCTTCGTCAACGCGTAAATCTCGCTCACGTTCTGCTCCGGGAAACGGCAAATGTTCGAAAGCGCCTGGAGGAAATTTGCCGGTGCAACTCCACCGGGCGGTGTGGCCAGAGTGAAGAGGTCATTGAGACCGATGCCACCGTTGCGGACATAGTAGGCGAGCAGATTGGCCAGCGCGCGTGTGGATCGCAGGGAATTGCTTTGATCCGCATTGGGCGGATTCAACATCACGGGAGAAGACTCACCACTGGTGGATGCCACCAGATTGTCATTCATGCCGGCGGCCAGTCGCAGTCCGAACTCAGATCCAGACACAACCCCGCCTCGGATGAATTGTGCGAAGGCGTAACCGGCCGCGACCGTCGTCAATTCATTCAGCGTGACGAAACCCGGCAATTGTGTTCCGAGAACGGTAACCAGTTGAAGTCCGGGCGCGAGATCCGCGGTGACATAAAAGGAACCTTTCGTAGTCCAGCCGCCCTTGATGGCGAGCGAAAAAAGGCCAGTCGAGTTTGTGACGGCACTGGCGACCAGCCTGGGTTCGCCGGAAGTGGCTTCGTAAAGCCGGACCGACGCGCCGGGCAACGCGATTTTGAATATGCCAGCCCCGGAGACCACGGCGCCTTGAAGTTCGTTACCGTTCTTCGCGTGTAACAAATATGGCGCTGCGAACACGGAGGCTCCGACAGCGATGGAGGTTTGTTTGATGAACGTGCGGCGAGGAACCAGTAAACGAGAGGGTAAGGGCTTCATATGTGGTCTTTTGGAATGACGCAGAAAATCGTCGAAGTCAAGAGTTACGCGCCCAGAAAACCGTCCGGTAAATGCCCGACCCGTTTGACAACGCAGCTAATTGCCGAGACTTTTTTTTAGCCACAAAGAGGCACAAAGGCGCAAAAAAAACCAGACGAGGGATGCGGTTTGGCAAAGGAATGTTCGGCAAGGGAATGCTTTCAGCTCTGTGCCTCTTGTGCCTTTTTGTGGCCCTGGCTTCTTCGGAATCTTGCTGAGGTTGCTCATGAGTGACAAATCCGATTCGTGATTGATGCCCAAAGCGTGGCCACGGAAAGGTGGGAAGGAATGGGTGGAAACTGTTTTTTCTCTTAGCCACAAAGAGGCACAAAAGGACAAAAGCAATACGAGTGAAAGCGGTGCGGCAAAGGAATGTCCGGCGAGGGAATGCTTTTACTCCTCTGCCATTCGTTCCCTTGCCTTCAACTTTGTGCCTTCTGTGCCTTTTTGTGGCTAATGCATGGGAGTGACGAATCCGACAAAAATCACCGGTGCTGCCCTCCCCGTGGCCTTCTATTGGCAGAGCATCGCTTCCAGCCGGCCAGGTTCAGATTCATTGCCGTTGGCGTCCACCGCGATGACTTCGAAAACGTTGTTAAAGCCACCAATGCCATAAACCACTGCCGGCCCGCCGGTGCCGAACTGCGATTCGAAATAGTCGCCGTTCACAAACACATCATACCGGATTTGAGCGGGAGTGGATTCGTTGTCGGTCGATTGCGTCCACGTGAGCTGAACCTCTTCGCAATCGTTTGGATTGGCAACGATCGCGAGGTTCGAGGGAGCGCTGGGGGGAGTCTGGTCCGTTGAAACCGGGGGCGTGGTGACGGTGAGCGTGTTGCTCAAGGGCGAAGTGCGATTGGCGGCATCGCGTGCGCGCACGTTAAAACTGTACGTGGTGCTGGGAAGCAAAGCGTTGACCGTGATGGACCGGCTGGTCCCAAGATTCCAGAACAGACTGCTGTTGATATAAAGTTCGTAGGTGAGTCCCGCACCGTCTCCCTGTCCCGGAACCCAGGCCAACGACACCGAGGTGGGCGTTACTTCGCCGGACGAAAGAACCGGCGCGGCGGGAACGGGATTGGAGTCGGCCGGTGTTTTCGTCGTCACGGTCGCCGCGGCGGACGTGTTGCCCGCCGCATCCTTTGCCTGAATGGTGAACGTGTAACTGTTCAACGGGAAAATAAAGCGCGAGAACGTGAACGATTTATCGCTTTTCGAAAGGATGTAAGCCTCGCTCGGGTGCGCGCTGGAACGGATGACGTAATAAAAGTAGCCCGAGTTGTCGGAAGACGAGTTCCACGCGAGGCTGACGCTGTAAGGTGTTTTTGCCGTCACGCGGAAATTGCCTGGCTTGCTGGGCGCGATTCGATCGGCCGCCAAAGCTGGAAGAACACCCGTCACCGCGACCAACGCGATGGTCAAAAGGGTTCTCACGCACCGATCTCGCCGTACGTTGCTTAACCAGGAAAGTTGGTATCCAGTTGTCATAAAGGAGCCTTTCTTAAACCGACAGTTATTGCCGAGCAGGAAATAGAACGTTCGAAACGAAGCAGGATAGTCTCAAGAGGCACGAACCCCCTGATTGGTTCCCAGGATTCGTATCGTTCCCGCTGCGGGGAGTTCTGGACAGCCGGGATCGCAGCACGATTCCAAGCCGGCCTGATCGCTAACGCAGATTTGCAATCAGTGGTGTTCACCTGTCTCTTTCCAGCTGGGAAGCATACTCCGCCCGGATGGATATTTTTCGTTGCCAGCGTGCTGCGACTGGCTTCCAGCACAGTCGCGCTCCGAAAAAGCAACGGCAGCGGAGTTCCGATTTGGCAGAATGATGATGGGCAGAATGATGGTTTGAATGGTTCTGCCCTTAGTCGTTCTGCTGTTTCGGTATTGGAAATCTGGCTACACCTCGAAATGTTCGACCCTCCCTTTCGTCGCACTTTTCTCCGTTCTCGCCAACGTGATGTTAAAGATTTCCTGGCTCAGCAATTCATCGTTCTCAAGGTGGGGTTGTCATTTACGCTGGCGTGGAGTAAGTATCGCTCTGTTTGGTTCAGTGCCCGCTCACGGCCTGATGAGGTATTACCATCAACTGCTCGACCGCTGTCCTGCCCGGACAGTTGGGAAGTCTTTGTCCCTATTAACAATATTCAATGCATGAAAATCAAGCCCTGCCCGACTTTTCTCATTCTAACCTGCTTCGTGCTGTTCCTTGGCCACCGCAGTTTGGCTCAAGGCAACGCGGTTACCTATCAAGGGCGACTCAACACAGGCGTGAATCCCGCCACGGGAATTTATGACTTCGAGTTTTCTCTGTTTGCCGACGCCACCGGCGGCAGCATCCTTGACGGGCCGTTGACCAATCTTGCCGTCAGCGTGAGCAATGGGCTCTTCACCGCCGAGGTGAATTTCGGGAAATCAGCATTCCCGGGAGATCAACGCTGGTTGGAAATCGGCGTGCGCTCCAACGGCACGGGCGGTTTTGTCGCCCTCAGCCCGCGACAGAAAATTACCTACACTCCGTACGCGCTGCGGGCCCTGAACGCGGAGAGCGCCCTCGTGGCCAGTGGTGTGGAGGCGGGTGGTATCAACGCGGCGGCGATTGCGCCCGGCAGCATCACGGCGGACAAGCTGGCTTCCAATTCGGTCGGGCTTGGCCAGCTCAGTCGTCGTTATCTCAGTGGCGCGATCCCATATTCCGCGTTGCCCTCGTCTTACTTTTTTGCCACGGCTGTGGTCGAGCAGCAGATCAACTTTGCCGTCCCGTTCAATGCCACTCCGGTCATCACCCTGACGACGGATACGCCGCATCCCGGGTTGCCCGCCAAAGGCGCATTGCTCATCAGCACCCGCAGCACGAATGGATTCAAGGTGCGCGTGCCCGCGGCGCCTGTGGGAGTGGAGATCGCTCGCGGCGGCGAGTTCGGTGTCAACCGCCCGACCATCCGGGTAGTGAATGGCAATCCGGCGGTGGTGGGCACCGCTCAGGTCGGGCTCACAACCGGTCTGCTGTATAGCCGGTCAACCGATACTGCCGGCGCCAACTGGCCGACGCCGGTCATCTTGGCCTCCGGGTTCCTCACCGGCTCTTCGCTGGACATGGCCGGAAACAGTCCCGCCATCACCTTCATCGACGCCCTGGGTGGAATCTCCTTTGTGCGCGCGAACGACACCAACGGCACGAGCTGGCCGTCCCCGACGCAGATCGTGACGCCGACGGCTTTGGGTGGCGGTGCTGGCCGTTTCAGCGGAGGGCTCGTGAACGGCAATCCTGCCCTGCTCACCGCCAACTTCGGTAACACGCTTTATTTCCTGCGGGCGAATGATGCCATCGGCTCCAGTTGGGGCCCGCCAGCAGTTGTGTTTACTGCGCCGGGCAATCTGGTCTCCAGCTCGCTGGCGATGGTGAGTGGTCGGCCGGCGTACGCGGCGATCGCCAGCAACACCGTTTATTATGCGCGCGCCAATGATGCCAACGGCAGTTCCTGGCCGGCACCCGCAACTGCGGTCTCGCCCAACAGCACCAACAACCTGCCCATCGGCTCGGTTACTTTGCTGGACACGGGCCGACCATTCATCGGTTACATGACTCAAGTGGGTGTGAGTTCGCCGAACCTTCGATTGCTGTTTACGCAAGGCACGGACGCCATCGGGACCAGTTGGGAGGTGTCACGATCCATCACCGAACCTTCACCGACTGCCTTCCTGCCCTCGTTCAATTTGGCGGGAGGTCTGCCCGTCGTCTCGTATGCCCAGAATGGAAAACTGTACCTGGTGCAATCCTTCGCCGTCGGCCCGTCCTACCTTTTTCCTGCTGGCCAGGAGCTTGAACCCGGGATCGAAACTTCCATGCTTGAAATGGTCAACGGACAGTTGGCCATCGCGTTTCATGGCAATGGCTCCCTGCGTTTCATCCGCCAGGGAACCCCACCACCCAACTCGGCCATCAACTGGATCGCCGTAGAACAGTAAGCGTTTGGCTTCGCTCCATTTCGTGTAGATTCGAGTCAAACTTTTGTGCCTCTTGTGCCCTTTTGTGGCTACGCCTTCACCTTCAGTTGGCCCGTGCGGCTTGCACTCTGCGGTTGTGATTCCTCGCGCCTTCGCGTTGAATTGAATTTATGAACATCTTTCGCGCGGCAGTTCCCGGAGTCTTTCTTTCTGCGGCCATTGATTTCAGATAACTCACGAGGCGCAAGAGGGCCGTCATGGGTTTATTGGACCAAGGTCCAATATTTGCGCCTTTCAGGGATTGATAACCTTAGACGTGCTGAACATCCAAACTCTGGGTACGAAGGCGAAGCAATCCAGGACACAGCGTCGTCTTACGTGCGTCGTCCTTGCTACGCAGAAAACGGCTCGATGTTTGATTAAACAAATTGTTAAACCGCAGGTTTCCTTTAGCATGCCTTGACAACTTTGCGCAGCGAACCGCTGCAGGGGCGAGCGCATAGCGAAATCCAACCATGACAACAAACCAAAAATTCCTCACTGGGGCGGTGGCTTTCATCATTGCCATAACTTTCTTCACCGGATGCAAATCAGCCTCCCAGCATGCCGCACACCTGTCGGCTGAGGAAGCCAGGGAAATTGCCACGGAGGCCTACATCTATGGCTATCCGTTGGTCACGATGGAATACACCCGTCGCGTGATGACCAATGTGGAGAAACCCCGGGGCACACACGCGCCGATGGGGCAATTCGTCCGGATGCAAACCTATCCCGATGCATCGTTCAAGGACGTCACTGCTCCCAACGCCGATACGCTCTATACCACTTGCTGGTTGGACGTGAACAAAGAGCCGTGGGTGTTGACGCTGCCCGATGCGAACAACCGGTATTATCTCTTCCCCATGTTGGATGGCTGGACCGATGTGTTCCAAGTGCCAGGTAAACGCACCACGGGCACGGGCGCTCAAAAGTACGCCATCACGGGTCCGCATTGGAAAGGCAAGCTGCCCGAAGGCGTGAAGGAATACAAATCCCCCACCAGCATGGTTTGGTTGTTGGGCCGCATTTATTGCACTGGCACGCCGGAGGATTATGCCGCAGTCCACAAATTGCAGGACCAGATTTCCGTCGTGCCGCTCAGTTCCTACGGCAAAGCCTACACGCCCGCGCCCGGCAAAGTGGATTCACGCGTGGACACCAAGACCGCAGTGCGCGAACAGGTCAACGCACTGGGCACCTCCGAGTATTTCAATCTGTTGGCCGCATTGATGCGCGACAATCCGCCCGCCAGGGCCGACGCCAAAATTATCGCGAAAATGGCGAAGCTCGGCATTGTGCCCGGGGAAGTTTTCCAAATCACCCAACTCGATCCGGCGGTTCAAAAAGCGTTGGCCTCCGTTCCCAAGGACGGCTTTTCGAAGATTATGGCCTGGGCTAAAGCCAGCATCGCAGCGGGAGTGAACAAAGACGTGAATGGCTGGTTGTTCTCGACCAGGACCGGTCTCTACGGCACGGAGTATCTGCAACGCGCCTTCATTACTGCCATCGGCCTTGGGGCGAATCGTCCGCAGGACGCGATTTACCCAACTTCAGAAGTCGGGCCCGATGGGAAACCTTACGACGGCGCGAACAAGTATGTGTTGCATTTCGGCCCGGGTCAGTTGCCACCCGTGAACGGCTTCTGGTCGCTCACGATGTACAATGCGGAATTCTTCTTTGTGGAGAATCCGCTCAATCGTTACAGCATCAGCGCCCGGCAGGACTTGAAGAAAAATGCTGATGGCTCGGTGGACCTCTACCTTCAACACGAGTCACCGGGCAAGGACAAGGAATCCAACTGGCTGCCCGCGCCCGCCGGCAGGTTCATCCTGATGTTCCGCTTCTACTGGCCCAAGGAATCCATCATCGATGGTTCGTGGGAAATGCCGCCAGTGACCAAGGTGAATTGAGTTTCGACTCAAACCTGCCCGTGAGCGCCGCTGGCCGAGCCGCCTTCAATAAAGTGAGCCTTCGGTCTTTGACGCATTGACACTCGAACTGGCCTTGCCTGAATCCAATCTCTCGATCAACACACGATCCGCGAGGACGGCGGATTGAACGGAGCGCAACATTTATGTCGCTTCAGTGTGCGAATCAAAGGGTGCGTTCGAATCAGGGCAAGCGCACTTGAGGAACGCACGGTGAAGGGAGCTGAAGCTGAGGCCCGCGCTCCTGTCGCGATTCAACTGCATCGTTCGCCTTGGCGGTCCAGGCTTCAAAACAGGCGAATCGCCGGTAACTTCCGTGGCGGGATGTGATGGACAGTTTTCCGAAAAACGGGTGAACTGGGTTCATGCACGTTGTTAATAGCGAAAGGGCCTGGGGCCAATGACGATTGCAAAACGATTGGTGCTACTGCTGGCAGTGCCACTGATGGCACTGCTGGGGCTCGGTATCTTCACGAGGCTTGAATTGCAAAAGGTCGAAGCGAAAAGCCGCTTTGTAGCGGAATCGCGCATCACGGCGCTGGCGACGCTGGGTAATCTCTCACGTGACTTCGTCGAGATGCGCGCCGATGTCCGCAGTTATTTGCTGTCGAAGAATCTGGCGCAACAGAATGAGGCGCGGGCTGCGTTCGAAGAAAACTCGAAAGAAATGACGCGCCTGCTCGTGTACTACGCGGACAATCTTATTGCCACTGATCAGGGCAGGCGATTGTTGGGCGAATATCAGACCCTGAGCCGCGATTGGACCTCCGGGGCTCTGCGGGTGATGACACTACACGATGAAGGCCGCCACGACGACGCCATCGCGCTGCTGAACGGTGAGGTCGCTCAGATCGGGAGTCGGGTTAACAACATTTCCGCAGAGTGGATCGACAATATCGAGAAGCATGCCGCCACTGCGGGCAGGGAGGCAGTGAAAGGCATTGAAATATTTCGCAACCGAATGTTGATTGCTAACTCCCTGGCGATTCTGGTGACGGCATTGCTGGGCTACCTGACTTTCCGCAGGATTGTCAGGCCCATTCAATCGCTCGAAACCTCGGTGAAGTCCATTGCGTCCGGCGACTACACCCAGGAAGTGCCTTTCACCCAAGAGACGGACGAAACGGGCGGACTGGCGCGTTCGGTTGCGGTGCTGAAGCAGGGCGCGGCGGCGATGGAGGAGCAACGCTGGGTGAAGGCCAGCGCGGCAAAGTTAACGGGTGAATTGCAGGCGGCTTCCACACTCGATGAATTTGGCCAGCGTTTGCTGTCGGGACTCGTCCCGTTACTGGGGGGCGGAGTCGCGGGATTTCATTTGCTGGATGAAGAGGCGTCTGGTTTGCGACGTGTCGCGGCGTATGGACTGGCTGATGGTGACGCTGTTTCTGCGACGACGGCGGCGTTGGGCGAGGGACTGCTGGGTCAGTGCGCCAAGGAACGCAAGCCCGTTTCGTTGACGGATCTGCCCGCGGGCTATCTGCGAATCGCATCGGGACTCGGCTCGGCATCGCCCACGCACACGGTGGCGTTTCCGTTGTTGTCGCAAAATACCTTGCTTGGCGTGATTGAAGTGGCGACGTTTCGCACGTTCACTTCGCGTGAGCAGGCGTTGTTGGATGAGCTTCTGCCGCTCGTTTCCTTGAGCCTGGAGGTATTGCAACGAAATCTGCGCACGCAGGAGTTGCTCGATGAAACCCAAAAGCAAGCGGAGGAACTGGCAGTGGCCAAGGAGAAAGCCGAGGAAGCCACGCAGATGAAATCCATGTTCCTCGCGAACATGAGCCACGAAATCCGCACGCCGATGAACGCCATCATCGGCCTTTCGCACCTCGCGCTCAAGACACAGCTCACTCCCAAGCAGCGGGATTATGTGGGGAAGGTACACAACGCCGGCACGTCCCTGCTTTCGATCATCAATGACATTCTCGACTTCTCGAAGATTGAAGCGGGCAAGTTGGATTTGGAGAGCACGGAGTTCAAGCTGGATGAAGTGATCAGCACGGTGACGACGCTCACAGCGCAGAAGGCGCACGAAAAGGGGCTGGAGTTCCTCGCACACGTCGCGCCCGGCATTCCCGAGGCGCTGGTCGGCGATCCGCTAAGGCTCGGCCAGATTCTGACGAACTTCGTCAACAACGCGGTCAAGTTTACTGAGACCGGCGAAATCCGCTTGGAGATTGCACAGGTGGAGCGCACAGGCGAGAAGGTGCAACTCAAGTTCGCGGTGCGTGACACCGGCATTGGGATGACGAAGGAACAATCCGAAAAGCTGTTTCAACCATTCACGCAGGCGGACATGTCCACCACGCGCAAGCACGGTGGCACGGGCCTGGGGCTCACGATTTGCCGCCGGCTCGTGGAGTTGATGGGCGGACGGATTTGGCTGGAGAGCGAGCCGGGCAAGGGCAGCACATTTTATTTCACGGTCTGGCTGGGCGTGGGTTCAGCCACGGGCACGGGAAAGATTATTCCCCCGAAGCTGGCGGAGTTGCGCGTGCTGGTGGTGGATGACAATCCCACCGCGCGGGAGATTCTTCAGGAGCCGTTGAGCACGGTTGTGGCGCGAGTGGACACCGTCGCTTCGGGCAAAGAAGCGATTGCCAACATTCAACAGCACGACGCTTCTGATCCCTATGACATCGTGTTCATGGACTGGCGCATGCCCGGCTTGGACGGTTTGCAGGCCAGCCGCCACATCAAGGGAGACGAAACCTTGAAGCATCAACCAGCAATCGTGCTGGTGACGGCGTTTGGTCGCGAAGAAGTGCGCGAAGAAGCCGAGCGGCTGCAGCTTGATGGTTTTCTCGTCAAGCCAGTCACCAAGTCCATGATCGTGGATACACTTGTCAACGTGTTCGCTGAGGAAGGAAAGAGTGCTGCCGCCGCGGTTGAAAGTGAGCACGCGGCCAGGTTGCGGGGCGCGCGAATTCTCCTGACGGAGGACAATGACATCAACCAACAGATAGCCGTCGAGCTGCTCGAAGGCGCGGGTGCATCGGTCAAAGTTGCCAATAACGGGCGCGAGGCGGTTGAGATTTTGTCGGAGAGTCAGCAACCGCCGCCGTTTGATGTGGTGTTGATGGATTTGCAGATGCCAGAGATGGACGGCTATCAGGCGACGGCGAAATTGCGTTCCGATCCGCGTTTTGGAGCATTGCCCATCATCGCGATGACTGCGCATGCGACCATCGAGGAACGCCAGCGTTGCCTGGCCGCCGGGATGAACGATCACATCTCGAAGCCCATTGATCCGGCGAATTTGTTTGAAACGGTGGGAAGATTTTACAAACCCCTCACCCGGCCTGCGGCCACCCTCTCCCCTTCGGAAGGGGAGAGGGACGGGGTGAGGGGATCAAGTGCTGATCTACCTTCCATTCCCGGTCTCGATACGCAAGATGGCCTGGCACGCGTTGCGGGAAACCGGAAGCTCTACCTGAAACTCTTGAGCCAATTTGTTGAGCAACAAGGTCCGGCTGGCACACAAATCAATGATGCTCTGGCGCGCAAGGATGCCGATTCAGCCGAGCGATTGGCTCATACAGTTAAGGGCGTGGCGGGTAATCTGGGCGCACGGCCAATTCAACAACTGGCGGGCAGGGTGGAAAAGGCGATTGCAGCCAAAGCGCCTCCCGCCGAATTGACTCCGCTGTTGCAGGAACTGGGCTCGGCGCTGGAGGATTTCGTCAAAGCGATCCGCCCGGCGCTTCCCGCCGCAGACACTGCACCGCCAACAACGGCAGCCACTCCAGCGTTGAATGCCGCGCAAGCCAGGGAAGTCGTACAGACAATGGTCGGGCACTTGAACAACTTCGACCCCGCCGCTGGCGAATGCTTGGAAACCCATCGCGAAGTCTTCCGAGCATTGTTGGCTGATGGGAAGTTCGCCAGCTTCGAACAGCACATCGGTGGATTCGCATTCGCTGACGCGCTGGCGTTGCTCGAGCCGGCGGCAAAGGAAAAAGGGCTTCTCTCAGCATGAGCGAGACACAACCCGCAGCCAGCAGTCGCATCCTGGTCGTGGACGACACACCCGCGAATATCCAGTCGCTCGCGGCCATTCTGAAAGACAAAGGCTACCAAATCAGCGTCGCCACTAACGGAAAACAGGCGCTGGAAGCATTGGCTCGCGTGCAACCCGATCTCATCCTGCTGGACGTGATGATGCCGGAGATGGACGGCTTTGAAACCTGCCGCCGAATCAAGGCGTCCGAGCAGCGCGAGATTCCCATCATCTTTCTGACGGCAAAAACTGACACGACCGACATCGTGCAGGGATTTGAGTTGGGCGCGGTGGATTATGTGGCGAAGCCGTTCAACGCCCATGAACTGCTGGCACGGGTGAACACGCACCTCACGATGGACGAACTGCGACGTAACCTGGCGGCGAAAAATGCTGAATTGGCGCGAGCGCATGCGTTGGTGCGGCAGGCGTTCGGGCGTTACGTGTCCGAGGAGGTGGCGGCGAGCATTCTGCAGTCTCCCGCCGGTCTCGACCTGGGGGGCGAGGAACGCGAGGTCACCATTTTGATGTCCGACTTGCGTGGCTTTACTGCCTTGGCCACGCGCTTAACGCCGCATGAAGTGATCGAGCTTTTGAATCTTTATCTCGAAGCCATGGTGGACGTCATCAGTCGCTATCAAGGCACGATCGATGAGATCATTGGCGACGCCATATTGGTCATCTTCGGCGCGCCCCTGGTCTGTGAGGACCATGCCGCCAAGGCGGTGGCCTGTGGTTTGGCGATGCAACTCGCAATTGCCGAAGTCAACCGGCGCTTGATCGCCAAAGGAGCCAGCGAACTGGAAATGGGTATTGGCATTCACACCGGGCCGGTGATTGTCGGCAATATTGGGTCGTTGCGCCGGACGAAGTATGCCGCAGTCGGCTCGAATGTGAATCTCGCTGGTCGCATTGAATCCTTCACCACCGGCGGCCAGCTTTTAATCTCCGAAAGCACGCGCGAAAGAATTAAGTCATCGCTGCGAATCGACAGCCAGTTCACGGTGGAACCCAAAGGCGCGAGGCAAAGCCTGCAACTGTTCGAAGTTGGCGGGATTGGCGAACCATTCAATTTGGCGCTGCCTTTGAAGACCGGCGGTTTGGTGCCGCTACGTCGGCAGGTGGCAATCAGCTTCACGGTGCTGGAAGAGAAATTCGTTGGGCGGACCGTGCACCCGGGACGACTCGTAGCGCTTTCG
>DASUGI010000005.1:0-11166 GCA_036274115.1 Verrucomicrobiia bacterium | reverse complement strand
GGTTGTGGTCGGCAAGCACGCCCGGATAAAATCGGACGCGATGTGAACAAACTTCGGGTTCGCTACCCCGGCCGCTTCTGCGACGTCTTCGTAAATTTGATTCCACGTCAGCACTTCATCGGACGTAATGTGAAACGCATGGCCGATCGCGCCTTGATGCCCGAGCAATCCTACGAGGCCCTTCGCAAAATCACTGTTATGCGTCATGGTCCAAAGCGTCAGTCCATCGCCCGGAATGATCACGGGCTTTCCCTGGCGCATTCGCGCTACCGCGGTAAATGTTTTCGGCCAACTGTTCAAGGTCAGCGGCACGATGGTGTCGCCATAAGTAAAGGAGGGACGGACGATGGTGACGGGAAACGCGTCTTCGCGCAGCGCGCGTTGCAGTCGATCTTCACAGGCGATTTTGTTTCGCGAGTAATCCCAGAACGGATTGACGACGGGGGTGGACTCCGTCACGAGGTAATGCGTCAGCGGTTTCTGGTAAACGCTTGCCGAGCTGATGAAAATGTATTGTCCGGTTCGACCGCGAAACAACTCGATCCGGTGTTCAATCTCCGCAGCGGTAAAGGAGATGAAGTCCACCACGGCGTCCCAGCGTTGATCGCCCAGGGCGGCGGCAGTCGCGCGCACATCATTAATGTTGGCGACAATTTGCTGCGGCCCGCGCAGCGAATCCCGTTGTCCGCGATTCAAAATGGTAAGATGAATTCCCCGAGCCAGCGCCAGTTGAGTGCAGGCGGTGCTGATGATGCCGGTGCCGCCGATGAACAAGACTTTCATGCGCCCGCATGGTGTCACAGACTCGTCGCCGGTGGCAAATCTGTCCTGCGGTTCAACGGCGCGCTGACAGGATAAGCCAGCAGATCACAACCGCCCCGATGGCGATGGCAGTTACAACGATGACGGACTGCATGTTGCTGCGCCGGGGCTTTGGGGCTTCCGCCCCGGCTACCGGTTCGGAACGCCTTGGTTCTACCGCCTGGGACGGACGAGAAAGAAGTCGTGTGTGATCGCCCGCCGCGGACGGCGGCGACGCTTCGAGGCGCGCGGTCACTTCGGTTGCTGGTTTTGGTTTGTCATCCAGATGCCTGACATGAGAGTGCATCGCCGTCCAACCGGTAACGGTCTCGGAGTCCGCCGATTCCACGGAAAGGTCCAGGCGGGCCTCGATCGCTCCAAACTTCACCACTTGCCCGTGGTCCAGCGGGTGTTGCTGGTCTTTGTGAAGCCGCTTGCCGTCCACCACGGTTCCATTGCTCGAGCCGAGATCGCGCACAATGACTTCCGTGCCGTAAACCAGAATCTCGCAATGGGAGTGGGAAACGGACGCGTCCTGAATGGTCAGCGTATTATGATCGCCGCGCCCGACGGTGGTCTTCTCGATGGCGAATTCGTAAACTCGCCCGGCGAACTTTTCACCGAGAAAAATGAGTCTGGCCATCGGAGGATTTCCTGTAAAGACATCTGCCCGTTTCACCTTGCTCTGACGAGCCTTTTCTTCAGGACCGCTCTCGAATTCGCTTTTTGGCAAGCCCGGTTCGTGTGCTAGAGTCACCCCATGTCGTGGGAACAAATCATTGGCATCAGCATCGCGCTGATCATCATGTTGATTGGTTTGATCGGCAGCGTGGTGCCGGTACTGCCCGGCACGCCGGTGGTTCTCATCGCCGCCATCGGCCATCGCCTTTACTTCGGCGCGGCGAGCATCAGCAACCTGTTTCTCGTGGTGCTGGTGGTGCTGACCGTGATTTCGTTGGTGCTGGATCTCATTGCCAGCACGCTCGGAGCGAAGAAATTCGGGGCGACCTGGCGCGGGATGACCGGCGCTGTCATTGGCGGCATCGTCGGGCTATTCTTCAACATCCCCGGCATCATTCTCGGACCGTTCCTCGGCGCGATGATCCTGGAAATGACGGGCGGCAAAGAATTCAAGATCGCCGCCAAGGCGGGAGCGGGCGCAGTGATCGGACTTTTGATCGGCGTCGTGGGCAAATTCTCGATTTGCGTGATGATGATTGGCCTGTTCGCGACCAACACGATCTATCGCACGATGAACCAGCCCACACCTGCCACCAGCACCGTGGCGCAAGTGCAACGTCACCGACTGGCGGACAATCTCCTCACCAACGCCTCCAGTTGTTCCAGTCGAGTAGTTAATTTGGCATTTTCTGCGCGCGCTGCTTCGAGCTTTTGATTCAAGCCTTGAATCGCCGCCAGCGCCACGCCGTCGGCATCCACGTTGGAAATGCCAGTATCGTTTTCGCCAACACCAAACGCTGATTTGAAGTCCTGCGCCGTCGGCCCAATGTGCCGGATGTTCGCGTCCTGTGATTTGTAGTTCCACGTCTGCACCGGCAGGGCCACAACCTTTTCCAGAACTGCGGTTGCATCTATTGCGTCGAAGTTTTCCTTGGAGTTTCGGTCGCTCATGCTGGTCCAACTGCCACTGCCAGAGGCAAGAAACGCGCCCGTAATGGCGGTGCTATCAGTAAAAAGCCGGTATCCGCCTGAAGCCCGCATGGTGACCGAGTCGGCATTGGTGGAAGCAATGGTCGCGTCGGTCGAGTCACCCCAGACGAATGCCCCCACGTGTGAGGCTTGGGCGCGCCGGCCTGCCGCAAAGCCAAGGCTGGCGGTGACTCGATTGCTCCAACCGCCGGGAATGGTTGCCCAGGAGACGTTTCCGACCGCATTGTTGTCGCCGCCACCGACTGTCGAACGGGAACCGCCATTCACATTCCCGATGCCGCCGGCGATCGTCGCACCGAAACCGCTGTTCGTATTGGCGAATCCCCCGCCAATAGCCCCCCACTGGCCCCCACTGTGGTTTCCTTGCCCGCCACCCACATTGGCGAACACACCTGAGCTGACGTTCTGAGCCCCTCCCGCAACATTCGCGGCGAACTCGGTACTGGAGTTTCCGCGGCCACCGGAAACTACCGAGTGGCTGCCACTTCCCATGTTATCTTCGCCTCCTCCCACAACGGCGCCGAAGCCGCTGGCTTTATTCTGCTGGCCACCGCTCACCCCAGCAATTCCTCCGCTCGCTGAGTTGTTGATACCGCCACTCACTGTGTCGGATGGCCCTTGGCTTTGGTTGTTAAATCCGCCGCCTACGGTGGCAGAATGACCGCTTGCGCTATTGAACAGTCCGCCGCCCACGGTGGCTTCATCGGCGTGAATTGTGTTGAACTTACCCCCACCGATAGTCGCCGCGTTACGGCCTTCTTCCACATAATTAAACTCCGAACCGCCGATTACGTTTGGTGCGGCATTGGTATTGGGTTCAAGACGCAGCGCACGTTGACCATTGACTTTGATCTCCACTGGCTGGTTGTCCGTAGTCCCAGAAAGTGGTTGGCCGCCATTGTACCAGCGTTGCCCGTGGTTTTCCAAAAGTTAGAACTGTTCAATCCATTAAGCATTAAAGCATTTACGTTTGTCACGTTCGCACCACTGCCGGAAAAGTTGCTGGCCATGACGGTGCCCGAAAAACTGGGACTGGCCGGGAGCGAGGCATTCAAAATCGTTCCGTTGATCTGCCCGGCTGGCAGTGCACCCAGCAGGTTACTCGCAGCGAACGCTCGAACCGCATACGGGGTGGAGGTCAAGAGCTGCCGCGGTGACAACGTGGTGAATAAACCCGCGTTATTGGTCCGCACACTGACCTCCAGCCACAGATTGCCGCCCGCAAAGTTCTCCATGCCGAAATCCATGCCGGTCGTAAAAATTCCATTGCTCACAATCACGCCGGGATTTATCGGAATGACGGGAGCTGCTGTGCCATTGACGGGATCGTTCATCAGGCGAAACATGAAGTCATAAACGCCGTTAACGGGTGTGCCGTTGAACTTCAACTGACCTTGATAGGTGAATGAGCTGGTTTGGGCCGTCACGCTTGCGGAGACGAGCATGGCTATAACCAGAAAAAGGAGAAGCGAAACGGTCTTCATGGTAATCTTGCCGGGAATGATGGTTTGTGACGATAGAGTTCGAGGCGGGAAATCGAACCAGAGCGCAAAAAAATTGTCCAGCCTTTCCAAATCAGTATAGTCCGCAGCATGGGTTCTTCGCTTAATCCCAAACGTACCGTCGCTGAACTCAAAGAACTCCGGGCCCTGACGAGCGACGACAACGGCGCGCAGCGCGTTGCGTTCACTCCCACCTGGCTTAAAGCGCGCGAATGGTTGCAGTCCAAGGTCGCGGCACTTCCGGTGGAAATCCACAATGATGCGGCGGGCAACACGTGGTTCACTTTGCGCGGGCAATCGGAGAAGGCGCTGCTCATTGGCGGCCACATGGATTCCGTGCCCAATGGTGGGTGGCTGGACGGCTGTCTGAATGTTCTGGCCGGAGTGGAAATCCTTCGTCGCATCAATGCGCAATACAACGGAATGCCTCCTGCGACCGTGCGCCTGGTGGATTGGGCGGATGAAGAGGGTGCGCGCTTCGGCAAGAGTTTGTTCGGCTCATCCGCTTGTTCCGGCAATCTCGATATGAACGAGGCGCGCGGTCTCGTGGACAAGCAAGGCATCAAACTTCCCGACGCACTGAAGAACGTGGGCATTGATTTCGAGCGCGTGAAAGATAACGGCAAGGAACTTCAAAACGCTGCGGCTTACATCGAACTGCATATCGAACAAGGACCAGTGCTGCTCGACCTCGACCTGCCGCTGGGTGCCGTGCTCGGCACGTTTGGCGTCGAACGACACGCCATCACATTTCACGGCCAGGCCGCGCACTCCGGCAGCACGCCAATGAACCGCCGCAAAGACGCCTTCCTCGCTGCGGGAAAGTTGAGCCAGGAAATTTACAAAATTGCCGAACGCAGTGGCAATGGCGTTTGCACCATCGGCTCGTGCACCACGAAGCCCGGCATCGTCACGAGTGTGGTTGAGGAATGTCGCATCACGCTCGACCAACGCCATCTCGACGCCAGCAAGCTGGCGACCATGCTCGCGGAAGCCAAAGCCGCCAGTGAAACGTTCGCCCGGGAAGGCAATGTGAAGGTGAGTTGGGAACGTCTCTGGCAAATCGCGCCGCGCCCATTTAATGACGAACTCATCGCGCTGTGCGACGATGCTATTCGCGAAACCTGCGGCAAATCACATCGCCTGCCGAGCGGTCCATTGCACGACGCCGCTGAAGTCGCGGCGGCCGGGGTGCCCACGGTGATGATGTTCGTCCAAAGCCTGCACGGCATCAGCCATAACAAGATCGAGGACACGAAGGAAGAACACCTTGAACTTTGCGTGACGGCGTTCGACAAGTTGGCGGAAAAGGCGATGGGGTGGATTCGAGAATAGCCTCAAACTACAATGGCCAGTAAAAAACAATCTCGAAGCCTATCATGGCAGAAACAAAACAAATCTTTGGCGAGCCGCTCGGTTTCGAGCTTCGGGGCTGTCTGATTGAAAAGACCGGCTACGATTTCCGAAATCGTGTCGCACCTGGGTTTGTCCATGAAGGCGAGTGCTACTCACACGCAGGCGTAACAGCATGGAGGCTCGTGTGGCGAATCTGCCTGACGCCAATTTTTCAAACGCTCGCAGAGCGGAAAGGCTCTGCCGGGCAAACCTCGTGATTTTCTTTCGCCCCTTCAGGGCTTGAATTCATATTGTTGGTTGACCCAGGGCGGCGCTGGTTTCACTGCACTTGCCCCGGGCTATTTTCTTTCGGGCTTTCAGCCCTTGCAATTTGAGCCTCCTCACGTCGGCTGCTACAGGTTAAAGAGTTTCTCCACCTTCGCCTTCACGCTTTCATCCATTTTGATGAGCGGCGGCCAGGGGCGTTTGAAACCTTCGCCGGGGAGTTTCTTCGTCGCGTCGAGGCCGAGCTTGCTGCCGCTGGCGATTTCGCTGGTGGCGTGGTCGAGCACGTCGGCGGGGCCTTTGGTGAAGATGCTGTCGCGTTGTGGATCGGTGTTGGCGCAGAGACGGAACAGGACTTCGCTGGTGTTGTGCACGTCCACGTCGGCGTCCACCACCACGAGGTACTTGGTGAACATCATCTGGCCCATGCCCCAGAGGCCGTGCATGACTTTGTAGGCCTGCATTGGATAGGTCTTCTTGATGCTTACGAAGACGAGGTTGTGGAAGACGCCTTCCGCCGGCAGCGCAATGTCCACGATCTCGGGGAAGTTCATCTTGAAGATGGGCAGGAACAATTTTACGGACGCACCGCCCAGGTAGAAATCTTCCATGGGCGGAATGCCGACGATGGTGGCGGGATAAATGGCGTCTTTGCGGTGCGTAATGGCGGTGATGTGAAAGACGGGATAAGGCTCGGGCAAGGTGTAATAGCCGGTGTGATCGCCGAACGGGCCTTCGTCGCGCAGCGGCTCGGTCGGGTCAACGTAGCCTTCGATGACGAAATCGGCATTGGCGGGGACTTCGAGGTCGTTGGTCTCGCACTTCACGAGTTCGACGGATTTTCTGCGCAGATAACCGGCGAGCAGGAATTCATCCAGACCATCCGGCAACGGCGCGGTAGCGGCGAAGGGAAACATCGGGTCGCCGCCGATAAAGATGCTGACGGGCATGCGCGTGCCGGTTTCGTAGTAACGACGTCCGTGCCGTGCGCCGACCTTTTGCAACTGCCAGTGCATCCCCGTGGTTTTGTCGTCGTAGATCTGAATGCGATACATGCCGACGTTGCGTTCGCCGGTGTCGGGATCTTTGGTGACGACGCAGGGGAGCGTGATGAAACGTCCGCCGTCGAGCGGCCAGCATTTGAGGATGGGGAGATTCAGCAGCGTGGGGGGCGTTGGTGAGGTTGGCGGCAATTGGACTGGTCCGGCTGGCAGGGGGGCAGAGGAGAAAGGGGGAAAGGGGGAATTCTCCCCAGCGCCCTTTCTCCCTTTCTCCCTTTCATCGTCCAACCGATGGATCACTTCCTTGCACGGACCGTCTTTGACGACCTTCGGTTTGGCATGCCGAAGTTCGAAAGCCTGTCCAAGGAGCTTTAAAGCTTCGCGCATTGAAGTCGGCGCTTTGGCCTTCATCAGCGAACCCAACTCACGCGCCACGGCTTCAACGGATTCTGCGCCCATGCTCGTCGCCATGCGCTTGTGAGAACCCATGGTGTTGATGGCGACGGGAAAGGGTGAGGGCGCTCCATTCACGGTTGGCTTTTCGATGAGCAGTGCCTTGCCGCCACCGGGCGATTTCATTTCGCGATCGGCCAGTTCCGTAATCTCCAGTTCGGTCGCAACCGGCTGAGTAATGCGCTTCAGTTCGCCTGCCTGGTCCAATGCGTTTACGAAATCACGGAAGGAATCAAAAGCCATGCGCGGAAGTTAGCAAACGGGCCGAGTGCGGAAACCTAAAACTTGGAAGCTGAACCGTCCTGCGCCTTCAGTATTTCACACCTTCGTCCGATTCCCTGGCGCGTGTTCCTGCAACCCACGCGTGAGCCTCGCGCGGAAGGCGTGAAAAACTCCCGCGCAACCAACGCGCTCGTGTGCGCTTTGCCGGTCTTCATGCGGAAAATCCTCGTGGCACCGCCACTGCTGAATCTCTTTCAAACCCGCCCTGCAAACGCGTTTTGCAGAAACCAAAACCAAAAACAGAAATCCTATGAAAACCATCTGCAAAGAGGTGCGGGCGTTCACACTGATCGAACTGCTCGTTGTTATCGCAATTATCGGCATCCTCGCAGCGATGCTCCTGCCGGCCTTGTCCGCCGCCAGGCGGAAGGCTCAGAAGGTCGCGTGCGTGAACAACCTGAAACAGACTGCCGTTGCCACCCGGTTGTGGGGCATGGATAACGGCGATCGCTATCCCTCATTGGTGAGTTCAGCACAAGGCGGCCCGTGGGGACCCTCCGGAGGTCAATCGGGCACGTTGTCATCCGGCTTTGCGGCCGGTGTCGCGGGTTCATGGGGGGATTACCTGTGGCAGGCGTTTGCGGTCATGTCCAATGAGTTGAGCACACCGAAGATTCTATACTGCCCGGCGGAATACGATGGTGGCCGGGTGATGGCCACCACCTTTGCATCCAGCACGACGGGTCCTGGCGTGGCGTTCAACAGCCGCACCAACGTCAGTTATTTCATTGGCGTGGACGCAGATGACAGTCAGCCACAAATGTTCCTTTACGGTGATCACGCCATGGGAAACACGGGGACTTCGCTCGCCGCGAGCACCGCTTCGACCCTGGGCTGGCAAGGCATCTATGCGCCAAACGCCTCCGGCACCGGTACGGCTACGAACGGGAACGCCGCC
Organism: Verrucomicrobiia bacterium; assembly: GCA_036274115.1. GTDB lineage: Bacteria > Verrucomicrobiota > Verrucomicrobiia > Limisphaerales > JADLHS01 > JADLHS01. The sequence goes on along the minus strand of DASUGI010000005.1, from coordinate 2,938 downwards.
TGGATGGCCAACTCTCAGCACGACAAGCAAGGGAACGTTGCTTTGTCCGATGGCAGTGTGCAAGGCCTGAGCATCAGCAGACTTCGCGAAGCCTTCAAGAGCACTGGAGATGGGAACAACAATCGATTGTTGTTTCCATGAGCAACCGGTTCGTTCAGTGAACTGTCGACTGCAAGATTCGCTTAAACGCTGGCGCGTGAAGCTCACGCCAAATGCGTGAAAATGCCGCGCCAGCATTATCAAACCGTGTGCAAATGACTCGATTTACCGCAGAAAATGTTGGTGGCACTGCCGGTGCTAAAATATGTTCTGAAATCGGGTTGACTCTGCGAGCGCGTTCAATAAAGTGCGCGAACTGTTTACCCAAAAAGTAAAAAACCAAACGTAAGGAATTATGAAAAACATCCGTAAACACCTCAGAGCATTTACGCTCATTGAGCTGCTCGTCGTGATCGCGATTATCGCGATTCTCGCGGCGATGCTGCTGCCGGCGCTCGCCAAGGCGAAAGCCAAAGCGCAACGTATTAGCTGCACCAACAATCTCAAGCAGGACGGCCTCGCCTTCCGCCAATGGGCGATCGACAACCAGGACCGGTATCCGATGCAGGTTGGCTCCGGAAGTGGCGGACCTTGGGGTGCCGCTGGTGGGACGGCAGGCACGGTCCAGCAGGGGTGGACGTCCGGTGGTCCTGGAACCTGGGGACAGTATATGTATCAGGTGTTCAGCGTCATGTCGAACGAGTTGAACACGCCCAAGATTCTGTATTGCCCGGCGGAATTTGATTCCGCTCATATCGCCGCTACGGTCTTCGCTACCAGCGTGACCGCGGGGCAAGGTGAACCATTCCGTGGCAACACGAACGTCAGCTATTTCATCGGTATTGACGCCGACGAAACCCAGCCCCAAATGCTGCTGACGGGTGACCATGCCATGGGGGCGGGAGTAGCGAATAACAACAGCCAGGCAGCAACAGCCGGTTGGGGAGCTAATCAGAATGGTTATTATACCCCGAACGCCAGCGGCCAGGGAGCGGCAACCAACGGCGTCGCTGCGTGGATGGATAACTCGCAGCACGGCAAGCAAGGCAACGTCGGGCTGTCTGACGGCAGCGTGCAGGGCTGGAGCATCAGCAAGCTGCGCGAAGGCCTGAAGAACACGGCCGACCTACAGAACAACCGTTTGCTGTTCCCATAATACGCACACCTTTTTGGCGTAAACACAACGAGGCATCCGCAAGGATGCCTCGTTTGCTTTTGGTGCGCCCGGCAGGGCGCACTGACTAGTTGGTTAAAGTCCAATGCAGGCCCGGCAAGGGGAACTGCTAGCCGAACAGCAAGGGTGTCCATCGCGAGGTGGAATCTGAAGGAAGCTGTAAGCAAAGCGCTGGTCTGACGAACAGAAACCCGATACGAGGCGAAACGCGACGGATGAGAGGGCCAAAAGACTCAAAGTCCAGTTTTTGCACGGAAGTCGCGGGCGTATATCGGGCAGACCTAAGCGTGGAAGTCAGTGCGCAATACCCGGGGAGATCTCCAGCGGTGCGGTCAAGCTAGCGTGGCCGCAAGGCTGCGACGATGCCGCTGGAGAAGTCAGCAGAGGCCATAGTAGGCGCGCCTTGTGTCGCTGAAGGGCTGAACCGAAAGACAGGAACGGAAACCTTGGTTCTCGATGAGAGAAGCAGTGCCAGAAAAGACGATTGAGATATCGGAAGTTGATTTGCGCGGAGGCAGCCGGAAGCTGCGGCGAGCGCAAGTCAGCGGCGCAAACTCTCCGGGGACTGAGGAACCAACCGAACCCAGAAAGCCAGACCTCATCGAGACGATGCTCGAACGAGGCAACCTGATCCGGGCCTTGCAGGCCGTGGAGCGCAACGCCGGAGCCGCCGGAGTGGACGGCCTGGAAACGAGCCAGCTCCGCCGGTATCTGTTTGCGCACTGGAACGGGATCAAAGAGCAAATCCTCAACGGCACTGACCATCCGCGCCCCGTGCGGCGGGTGGACATCCCCAAAGCCGGAGGAGGCACACGCCTGCTGGGCATACCGACCGTTCTGGACCGGTTCATCCAACAGGCGATCCATCAAACACTGAGCCCGATATGGGAGTCGGTGTTTTGGGCGCACAGCTACGGGTTTGGGCCCGGACGCAGTGCGCAGCAGGCGATCAAAGCAGCCCAAAGCCACGTACGCTCCGGCAAACGCTGGGTGGTGGACCTGGATTTGGAAAAGTTCTTTGATCGAGTCAACCACGACGCCTTGATGGCGCGAGTGGCGCGGCGGGTCAAAGACGGGCGAATGCTCCGCTTGATCCGGCGCTATCTGGAAAGCGGGATCATGCTGGGAGGAATAGTGGAGCAACGCGTGGCAGGTACGCCGCAAGGCGGGCCGCTCTGGCCGTTGCTCTCGAACATCCTCTTGGACGATCTGGACCAGGAGCTGGAAAAGCGCGGGCCTCGGTTCTGCCGGTATGCCGACGACTGCAACCTCTACGTCGGCAGTCGGCGGGCCGGAGAACGAGTGATGCAATCGCTAACTGTGTTCCTGCGCGAGAAACTCCAGCTGACGGTCAACCGACTCAAGAGCGCGGTGGAACGGCCTTGGAGACGAAAGTTCCTGGGCTTTTCCCTGACGGCGGAGAAGGAAAGCCGTGTGCGAGTAGCGCCACAAAGCGTGGAACGGTTCAAAGACCAGCTGCGGGAGCAGTTCCGGCAAGGAAGAGGCCGCAACCTGCGGAAGTTCCTTGAAGAACTCAAACCGCTACTGCGCGGCTGGGCAGGCTACTTCAGCGTAGCCCAGACGCGAGGGGTGTTTGAAGAACTGGACCAGTGGATCCGGCGGAAACTGCGCTGCCTGGAATGGAGAAAGTGGAAGCGTGGCCGGACGCGGCGCAAACGATTGATCGCCCTGGGACTGGACGGGAAGGTAGCCCGCGCCAGTGCC
>DASUGI010000004.1:0-10276 GCA_036274115.1 Verrucomicrobiia bacterium | reverse complement strand
CGCGAAATCTCCCGGCTATTGAACGTTCCGACAAGCGACGAGTGCATCAAAATCAAATGGCAGTTGATTCTTTACCGCGACCCGGTGACGCATGCTCCGACGACGTTCGCCCTGGGTGGATTGGTCTGGCGCAATCCGCCAAAAACCGGCAAGTGGTCCATCGTCAAAGGCACAAAAGAAGATCCCGAGGCCGAGTTTTATCAATTGGATACCGAAGACCAGAAGGGCTTCCTCTCGTTCCTGACGGCGGACGAGAACATCCTGTTCTTCCTCGGCAAGAATCGCGAACTCCTCGTCGGCAACGAGAGCTTCAGCTACACGTTGAATCGCGGACGATGAAATAACGGCGCGAGGCCTACCGCGGCCGAGGGTTGAGAACGCTACAACAAGCTAGGGCTCGCAGTCCCCTGCGAGCCGCGGCGGGCACGGAGTGACGCGCCCTACCGATCAATTGCGTGTTATTCGCCGTTCAACACCCCGTCTCCGCGTCTCCGTGGTCAATTCTGCGATTCGGCTTTCGTCGGCCCAGCGCCGGGAAACCATTCGACGTGCTGGTCGCCTTGCCGGCCCAGGTAAGTAACTCGTTTACCACGCAAGAATGCGAAGTAGCCTTGGACGCCTGCCTGCATTGCCCGCCGAGTGAAGTCGCGGTATTTCTGATTGTTTCTCTGGCTATCCAGAATGTCGGCACGCAGAGCGGCAGCGTCGAAGTTTTCGGCAACCGGTGGCAGACCTTCGTAATGGATGGTAGTAACGGTGGCTTCGCCATCCGCGCTATAAAAAGTCTTCCGCAGGCCAACGTAGTCCACGTGATAATATTCGACGCCTGCTTCGAGCAGCATCGAAACGATTTCAGGAAAGGATTTTGTTCCGGCCAATGTGGCTTCGGCAGCTTGTTTGACGAGTTCAGTATTCATGATTTTGCCCAACGACCCTCACCCGGTTTCGCTATTGCTCAACCAGCCTCCCCGCTCCCGCGGGCGATGGAATTTATTTTGTGGACCTTTGCCCCGTTGCGGCAAGTCAGTTTCCGCCTGCGTCAGACTTCGGCGCGACAAAGTTGGCTTCGCAGCCTTTGCAGGCGGCCATCATTCGGCGCAGCGGCAACGCCCTACCGAAAAAAGATCCTGTGAAGCTTGTTAATGAACTCGTACGGCCGAGCGCAGTTTTAGTCAATAGGAGTATTTGAACGGGCTTGCCCATGATTGGTTTCAAGGCTATCTATCCTGCGTGAGCACGGTTAGGGAAATCGCAGAAGCCATTGAGCAATTGCCCGTGAAGGAGCAGATGCAGTTGCTCAACGAATTGCCGCGGCATCTCAAAATCTCCGCCGACGATGCCGCCTGGCCGAAGCTCGCTGAACCTGCCTTTGCGTTCTGGGACAATGCCGAAGATGCCATCTACGACACGCTATAAAACAGGGGCGAACGTCGTATTAATTCCGTTCCCCTTCACTGATTTAAGCACGACCAAGCAACGTCCAGCGCTGGTCGTTTCGTCGGACGCGATCAATACAACTCGCGAAGGCGTGATTGTCGTGGCGATCACTTCTCAAATCCCGGCCAGGCTTGCGAATGATGAGTTGTTGATTCCTGCAAGCGACTTGAAAGCGTGCGGCTTACCAAGAGCGTCCATCGTTCGTTTTGGCAAAGTTGTGACGCTGCATCAGCAACTGATTGTGAAAGCGATTGGAACAATGCCAGCCGATTCACTCGCTGCCGCACTCGCCAGGTTCAGACAGCTTTGTTAACTCGGCGTCTCAGCGGCGAGATCAATCGAGTTCTTCGAGCGCTTTGCTCAATTCCTCTGCGGCGGCTCTGCCCGCGATGTAGTGGCCGACGACGCTCCGAAATCCGTGCGCTTCGCGGCCTTTGCTGGCGGCCACCATGCCGGCGCAGCAGCACCGCCTTTATCAGGGTGATTTCACACGGTAGAAACGTTGCGCGGAGTTCGTGGCTTGTGGGTCGGTGAATTGGAACTGGCCGGAGCCGGGAGGCGTTTCGATGGCGGGACCAATCATCAGCCAATGGCTCGTTGGCAGCTCAACATTGGTGGTGGCCAACACCTGGAAACTCGCGCCGGTGAGGTTGCTGAAACTGAATTGGAACCTTCCGTTGCCGAGCATCTCAGCGCCGTTGATTTGGATCGGAGCAACGGAGGCCGGTTGCACTTCCACCGCGCCCACGTCCACAACACCGTTGACCACGCGGGGTAATCCGCGCTGATCGGTGGCAAAGACACTGGTGGTGTCGCCGCCTACAGGATCAATGGCCGGGGAACCGGGCAGCGGCGGCAGGGTTTGCGTCGGCCCTCCGTAATCGCCCAGCGGCGCGAGCAGCGGATTGCCGGAGGTAATATTCACGCCGGTAGCGCTGCTGATACCGCCACTGATCTGTGGCTCAAACGAAGCGATGTTTCCCGCCACGATGGAGTTGTGCAGATTCAGGTCGCCGCCCGCATCATTGCTGATCCCGCCGCCGGCGGCAGCCTGATTTCCGGTCACCGTGCAGTTGCTTAAGTTGAGCGTAAAGAAGTTGAGAATGGCGCCGCCCTCGTTGGTAGCGACATTGTAAGCGAGGGTGCAGTTGTTGAGCGTGAGCGGTCCTCTAAACCCATCGTTTTCAATGGCGCCGCCGAAGCGCGCATAGTTGCTGACTATGGTGCAGTGGTTCAGCGTGACCGGCTCGAAATGGAAGATGGCGCCGCCCTCGTTCGCCACATTTCCCGTGAGCGTGCAGTTGCTGAGCGTGAGCAGGCTGTCGTTGAGGATCGCGCCGCCACCCAAGGCGCTGCGCCCGCCGGTCAAGGTCAGGCCGATGAGGGTGTTGGTGGTCTGGCTGCCGCAGTGAAAAAGGCTGTTGTGGCCATGGCCATTGAGGATCACACCCTCGGTCAAGGCAGACGCATCTATGGTCACGCTTTTGGTGATGCCGATCAGGCCGTTGGTAACGGAGATCGTCTGCCCGGAGAGGGACGCAGCGAAGGTGATGCTAGCGCCCATGGCGGCTTCGGCAAGAGTTTGCCGCAAGGAGCCGGGTCCGGAATCGGAATTGGTGGTGACGATTTGGGCCTGGGCTGGGAACAAAAACAGAATGCCAGGAAGGGTAAGAATGAAAGGGCGGATATGACAGTTCATCGCAATTCTTCAAAGCCTCTCCAATCCGATGACCAGGGACAGCTCTTGTTCCTGCGAGCGAGGAACATCTTTCGAGGCGGAGACTGGATTCGACTCTAAACGGCAGTTGGATTTTGGTCGGGTAGTTCCCGGGTTGGCCCGCGCGGCTCGAGCGTCCTGGGTTAAGCGTCATTCAATCTCGTCGAGCGCTTTGCGCAATTCCTCTGCGCCGGCGGTGCCCGCGATGTAGTGGCCGACCACGCTCCGAAATCCGTGCGCCTGCACCGGCGGCATTTTCCGGAGCAAATCCTGAATGAGGGTCCGACCGATGGCCACAAAGGTGTTGCCGTTGTTGAAACAGAACGGCGCGAGTTTGTGGCACTGGCGACAGATGTCGAAGGTTTGGCGTAAGGTCAGTTCGCGGGAGCGGGAGATTTCCCAGAGTTTTTGGGCAGGCGCATAACCGTCGGAGGTGGGTTTGTGAAGCGCGTTCTTTTCCTTGCACAGCCGGTGTTGATGGTGACGACCGTTTCCCACGGCCAGTCCTTCAACCAGCGCTGCTTCATTTGGCCTTGGCGGCCTTCCGACGGAGATTCGCCTTGATCTTGCTCAACGTGGAGACGCCCTCGCTCTTGAGATGACCGCGCCCGGTTTTGGCAAACAGCGGCTCGGCAACGAAACGGTCCTGAATCCGCAACGCTTCGCGCATCGCTGCTTGCAGATTCTTTTGCACCTGGTTAGCCGTGGCCATGGTGAAACGTTACCGCCGACCGCTCGGCTGGTCAACCCGTCTCCCGGCAGGAATGGCAGGAATGCTTGCCCCACTACTTATATCGAACAAAACGCCCCATCGCACCTGGAATGCGAAGGGGCGTTGGTAAATCTCCGTCTTTTGCCAGTAAATCCGATCACAAACAACGATCAGACAATTGCAATCGCGTTTACCGATGAGAGCGGAAAAACGATTGGTCCCCCAGTGGTCCGGGCAACGTGTAAGGGCTGGTGGTTGAGAGATCCGTCCAGGACGGTGACCAAAAAGGCGCGGTAAGATCGGACGATTCGGACAGAATCCCGGTAAACGTAACCGTCGGCGTCGCGCCGGTCTTCGTGAGGCTGACCGCCGGAGGATTTTGATCCAAATACAGCACCGCGCCATGGCTCAAAACCAGCGAGCGGTATGCGCCGGGAACGAGGCTGGAAGCCGTATCGTAGTGCGCTTGAATTTGCGCGGCATTCAACGCGGTGGGGTAAAATGCAATTTCGTCGAAGAAACCAGTGCTTGCGGTGCCACCGTTATCATAGGCACCCACAGAGAAGGTGGCCGACGTACTGGCGTTGTAGCCGCCGGCTCCCGTGTTGGCTGCGCCGGTATCGACTCCATTCACATACAGTTTGGCCGAGCTTCCATCCCACACGCCGACCACGTGGCTCCAGGCATCCAGCGTGGCGGTGCCTCCGGTGACGTCCCAGCCCACTTGTGAGCCGTTGCCATTGTACAAGCGCCAATTCCAGCCAGTCGCGGCATCCCGCTGAAAGAACGCCCAGCCAGAACGGTCCCCGTCGGTAACGCGGTTAAATACGGGGCAATCATCATTATCCGATGCCAAGGGCCGGGCCCAGAACTCAATCGTGAATGGGCTGGTGGAAGGCGGATTCAGCGCCGCGTTAAACGGGATCGTCGTACGCGAACCGAGGGTGCCGCCCGCGCCTCCGTTGTAGTAAGATGCGTGGTCGTTGCCATCGGCGATGGGGGCAGCGATCGCGCCCGGCTGGTCAATGACCACATCGGGGGTGTTGGCACCATCAGCAAGGGGTCCCAGGTTTCCGACATTGTAGGCGGTCCAGTTCTGAAGCGGATTTTGATCCAGATAGAGCACCGCGCCGTCCGCCAAAACCAGCGAGCGGTAGTAGGTGCCGGGAGACGGAGCGACAGCAGCAATGTAGTGCGCCTGGATCTGGGTGTCCGTCAGCGCGGTGGGATAGAAAGCAATCTCATCGATGTTTCCAGTGCTTGCCGTTCCACCATCGTCATAGGCACCCACAGAGAAGTTGGCCGCCGTACTCGAGGCGTAGCCGCCAGGTCCGGCATTGATCGCACCGGTATCCACGCCGTTGACATACAGTTTGGCCGTGGTCCCGTCCCATACCCCGACGACGTGACTCCAGGATTCCAGCGTAGCGGAGCCTCCAGTGAGGTCCCAACCCACTTCAGAGCCATTGCCATTATACAAGCGCCAATTCCAGCCCGTCGCCGCGTCGCGCTGAAAGAACACCCAGCCGGAACGATTTCCGGCGCTCACCCGGTTGAACACGGGGCAGTCGTCATTGTCAGACGCCGTCGGCCGGGCCCAGAACTCAATCGTGAATGGGCTGTCGGAAGGCGGGTTCAGCAGCGCGTCAAAGGGGATCGTCGTGTGGGCACCGGCTCCGTCGTAATACGACGAATAGTCGGGGCCGGTAGAGACGGCCCCTGGCTGATAAACGAGCACGTTGGGTGTATGCGTGCCATTGCCCGTCGCACCCAGGCTTCCAATGTTGTAGCACGGAGGAATCGCAGCATTGGTGGTGGTGAGAAACAAGACTGACGATGCCGCCAGTCCCAGCGTCAGAGTTAGTTTGATGGTTGGTTTCATGGGAATATTGGATTTTCTGCTCCAGTGTTTCGTTGAGAGAAACAAAACAATCAATTCAACAAACGTTGATCAGTTAAGTAGTCATCCCATTAACTATGAACGTTTTGAAGACTAATTCTCCCGGCCGGTAAACCACAAGCCTATTTCCCGAGGCGCAACTCGTGAGTTGACTCCGGATAAACGTCACCGCGACCGCGCGGCAAAGAAAGTTTTGCGGGATGGCCGCTCATTGGTGGTTGCCGAGAATCATTTGAAGAAAGAGGACGACCAGCGCCAGCACCCACGGACCAAACGCAATCAGCAGGGCCAGTTTCAGGTCTGATTTGAAGATCGAGAAGTAAAACCCCGCCGCGCCCAATCCTAAAAACAAAATGGCGAAAATGACGGTGGTGGTTTGAGAATACTTGCCGGTGTGCAAGACGTGGATGGCGTTAAGAAAGCAACGCAATCCCAGATAGACATTCACTGCGCAGATCAGCCACACGAGGAATTTCATCGCGATGCGTTCGATGGTGACGAAAGCCCGACCGGACAAGCGAGCGAAATTTCAACCTGAAGGCCTTCGACTGACGTTTGCACGACACGACGATTGCGTCTTATCCCACCAACCCGGGGGGACACGCGGTTAATGGCGAAAGTTTTGAACGACGTTGAACAGACCAAATGCAATGATCAGCCAGCCCGAGAGCCTGCCGCCTTGCGCACCGAGGGGCGCGATCTTCTCGAGCAGGACGAAAATGGTTAGGGCGGCGATCCACCAGAGATTCATCACGCCACCAACGAACAGCAACATCATCAAGGCCCAACAACAGCCCAGACAATAAAGCCCGTGCCGTAGACCGATGTGAAATCCACCCTTCACGCCGCGCCGCCAATACTGCGAAATAAAAACCGCCGGCGACCGGCAGCCTTCGAGGCAGGTTCGCTTGAATGGCGTGAGTTGATACGCGCCGGCAATAATCAGCAACGCACTCGCAAGCCAGCGGGTCCGTAGTTCCATCATCGGCGAGAGCAGCAGCGTATGGGCGAGCAGGCGTTGCAACACGGTGGCGACGAGGCTAAAGGCGGTCCAAATCAGCAGATAACCACTCGCGAAGGCGTAAACGTAAGCCGGAACGCGGTCGGCCCCGGGACTTTTGCGAATCACCCCGGCGTAGAGAAGAACCGCCGGGGCCGCCGATGGCAACATCATTCCCGCCATCATCACCACCCACATGGCGAACAGCAGTATTAGATGGAGCGCATCCCAGTTGCGGGTCATCATCCAGGCCGAGGAGCCGTCCATGTCGCCATACATGTCGAAAGCCATGGGGACAATCCAGGCCCAGCAAAGGAGGGTGACAACTGCCAACGCACCACCAATGAGCCAACGGTCACGTAGCAAGAGCGATTCGAACGGCGTGCGCCCGTTGGCTGGAGAGTTTCCGGATGCTGTCACGGTGTCGTTAGCGGACGACGCCATTCTGGCTCCAATGAATTTGCGCCAGATGAGCGTGCGAGCCATCCATCACCATTGGGATCAACCCGGTCACCCTGGTTTTGCCACTTACCACTTCACTCTCGGTGAATTCAAATCCCGTGGGCATGGTAGTACGGATCTGATGCGGCGCGCCGGTGACCGGGTTGCGGATGGATTCGCCAGCGCTTTCGACCACGCCGGGAACATTCACGCGGGCAGTGCGAGCCTGATAATCAATGGCGAGTTCAATGGGTTTGTAGAGCGTGGGCAGAAATTCGGTGATCGTGGTGGAAAAGACCTGCCAGATGAGGCTGCCGGGTTCGGTTTCACCACCATGCGAGACGGTTTCGATCGCCTTGCGCTGTTCGGGATCGGCACGTTCGTCAATGATCGTCTGCAACCGGCCGTTGCCCAGATGGATTGCCGCCGGCCACGCACCCACGATTCCCCAGCGCAAACCATCCAGGCGCACTTTACCGAAGTGACCTCTCTCGATCTGCACAAAACCGGCGGCATGACAGCTTCCGTAAGTGGGCGGGCCGTTGAATTGGCACGGGCAACCCCAGGCGCAGTTGCAATTCACATACTCCATTCCCTGCATCGTCCATTCCACGTACTTGCTCATAAGAATGTCTCCGTTGTTGCCGGTTGTTCGATGGGTCAGTGCTTTATCGGCCCGTGTGAAGCCGATGATTCGCAAAACTTCACGAGAGCATTAGGCTTGTCAAGAAGGAGATTGGCAACGCAAGTCGCCCGCGCGGAGTTCATCGTGGGATCGCCAACTTCAAATCGTCCCAGCCGGAGGTTTGGTTTCCACCACCATGTGCGGCTCGCTTTGATTCCGGATTCGCTTGGCGAGGGCTTGCAGAAGTTTCCAGCCAATCTCGCCGTTCCTTTCGACGAGCGGGCGAAATTCCCAAAACGTGATGCCATAGCAAACCATATCCGTCGTTGCGGTGACCGTGGCCGTGCGATGCCCCCCGTCGATCAAGGCAATCTCACCAAAGCAATCGCCCGGTCCGAGATTGGAGAGATGGACGCCCTTGCATGAAACCGAGGCTTCGCCGGAATCGATTATGAAAAATGCCGCACCGCCGGAGCCTTCCATGATGATTGTTTCGCCTTTCGCGAAGGGGCGCACCTTAAGCAAGCGAGCCATCTGCTCGGCCTGCCGCCGGTTCAGATCCGAGAAAAGTTGCACACGATGCAGCGCGGCTACCGGGTCGCGCGGAGTGGAGACAGGGGCCGGCGCTTCGCTGCGGGATTTACCAGTAGTGACGGCGCGGCACTGCAACAGATAGAGCTTCCCATCTTGAAACGCCCATTCAATGTCACGGCGCGGGCCGTAAACTTTCTCGCACTGCAACGCGAGTGCGCCAAGCGCGGCGAGTTGCGTGTCATCGAGGCAGAGTTGGGTCACTTGCGCCGCCGACACGGGTTGCTCAAAAGTGCCGCCATTGGGCAACGAGCGAATGGCGATGCGCTTGCGCCCGGCTTTGCGTTCCAACACCTGGCTGGAACGGTCGAGCCGAAAATTATCCGGCACGACGAGCCCCGCCACCACGGCTTCCCCGAGCCCCCAACTCGCTTCAATCATCCGCTCGTCCGCGCCAGTGACGGGATTCTCGGTGAACATGACACCGGCGGCGTCGGGATTCAGTAGCGTCTGGACAACCACGCCCACGCTCGGTCGCGTGAACAAGCCAACCTTCTGCCGGTAAGTGATGGCCGAGTCCGAATTCGCAGACCACCAGACTTCGCGCACTGCCCCGGGAACATCGGCCGCGGAATGGACGTTGAGCACGGTGAGATGCTGGCCGGCGAAACTGGCATTCGCGCCGTCTTCATCAACGGCCGACGACCGCACCGCAAAGGGCGGCTGCAAGGTGGCGATGGCTTCGGTCACCTTTTCAATGGCGTGCTCGTTCCCCGACGCGATGGCCTCAACCAGGTCGCCCGAGAGCGCAACACCCGGCGGCACCGGAAGTCCCTGCCGCGCGGCATCGCCAAGGCCAACGGCCTTCGAACCAAACAAGGATCGTTCCAGAGCCTTCTTGAAGGGGACAACTTTTTTCACGTTCACTCGAGCACGGTGACTTCGCCGGAATTGCCGTCCACTCGCACACGCATGCCGTCGGCAATGCGTTCCGTCGCCTCGCGCGTCCCGACGACGCCGGGAATGCCATACTCGCGCGCGACAATCGCCGCGTGCGAGAGCAGGCCGCCGTTGTCCGTGACGATGCCCCCGAGAAGTGGCAGCAGAATATTGAAAGCCTCGGTGGTGGATGCCGTGATGAGCACATCGCCCTTGGTAATCCGGTTGAACTCGGAAGGGCCAGAAACGCGGCGAGCGGGCCCTTCGTAAACGCCCTTGCTCGCAGCGAGCCCAAAGAGCGTTTTCTCCTCGTGCTGCGCCTCGGAACTTCCAAAGACGTGGCCCAACGAAATACCGATGGCGCGCATGACCCGTCCAACCGCCGGCGGCAACGCACTGAGATCGGGCGGAGGCGGTGCTGGTGGACCGAGAAAAGGCGGCGCATCCTTGGCGGTGTAGGTCGCGCGATATTTGGCCCGCTTGTCGAGTTCGTCCGCGGAAGGTCCGCCATTGCCCGCGACAAGTGCGCACATCTCGTCGAGAGTGGCATCCAGCATTTGCTGCGGCGTGGCAATGCGACCGCGACTGGCGACGCGACGGCCCGCACCCAGCGCCGCGCGCCGCATGATGCCTGACGCCCAGACATCACTGTACACGCCCCGCTCGTCACGGAGTCGGTAAGTGAGCCGTGCCTCGCCCAGCAATTCATCAAACTGAGCCTGGTTTGCGGCAGGAACTTTGGCCCGGACTTCAGCAATGTGTGCGTCGGTTGAATGGGCTTTGCTTTCTCCGCTAACAGCAATGTGCATAACGCGGAGTAAAGCATCGGGCATTTCGAGCGCCGTGGGCTCGGCGATGTCAAAGCCGTCAATAAGTCGATTGCCGATCAGATCCAGGTAGCCGGAAATCGCCGCGCCGGTCTCGCCTGCGAGTGACCGCAACCGAGCCAGAACTTGCCCGGGATCGTCATTGGA
>DASUGI010000003.1:0-14356 GCA_036274115.1 Verrucomicrobiia bacterium | reverse complement strand
GTAAGCGTCGATCACCGGTTGTCCGCCACCGTAGGTAAAGATCAAATCGTACTCCGGAATCAAGCGGCGGAACGGATCGGCATGGTTTTGTTGAACCCGATCCAGCGTCGCGGGCGCATCCACATCCCAAAAAACCACGAGGCGGCTCGGCGTTTTTAATTCCAGAACCGCTGCCTCCAGCAACTCATCGAACGCACCTACGCCACTGGCCTTGATGACCAGATCGGCGCGACGCCCCTGCTCCACCGCGCGCAAAACCGGTTCTTCGCTTTCAGCCGAATACACCTCGACGCGCGCCCAGTCCGGATTGGGAATGTCACGATACTTTTGCCGTTGGTAGGCATCGGGTTCAAAAAACGTGATGTCGTGCCCGCGCGCGTGCAGCGCCCGGACCATGCCGCGGTAATAGGTGGCGGCGCCATTCCAGTAGGCCGAGACCAGGCTCGATCCAAAAAAAGCGATCTTCATTGGGGTGTTCATAAGCCAGTCGTGTTTTGCCAAATTCGTAATCAGGAGAATGCGTATCCGGACGGGCGATTGCCCCTGGAGTTTTTGCCGGCCTGAATTTCATCGTAAATGGCCAGCAGTTCATCCACGCGATGTTTGCAGGTGTGCCGGGCCTGAATCGTGGCGAGCCCCTTTTCCCCCAGGGCGCGACGTCGCTCATGATTTGCCAGCAAGGCGGCCAGATGGGTTTTCATTTCGTCCCCGTCTCGCGCAAAGAGAAAGTCGTTGCCCGGATCGAAAAGCCCTTCGGCGTCGTTCCAGGGCGAGCAGATCAGTGGCATTCCGCAGGCCAGCGCTTCGAGGGGCCGGATGGTCGGAATCCCAGGCAATGCTTCAACGTAAGGCCGGCGCGGAATGTGGAGCGTCAGCTTGAATTCGGAAAAGGCACGGGGCACCTGGTAGTTGGGCAACCAACCAGCGTATTCAATATTTGCCGCCGCCAGGGCCGCCCGCGCCGTTTCAGGATAACGCACGCCATAAACCCGGGCTTTGAGGCCCAGTGCCTTGACCGGTTCAATCAGGAATTCCTGCAGTTCCTCCGTGCGCTCCCCGTCAGCCCAGTTACCAATCCAAATGACATCGCCCAACCGCGGCACTCCGTTGGCAGGACGAAACGTTCGGGTGTCTGCCGCTTCGTGCCAGGTCCAGGCGCGACGGGTGATTTCCTCGGAAAGATAGAGATCCCGCAGAATTCTCCCGTAGGCGAGCACGCCATCATACCGGCTGAGGTCGTAACTCTTCATCCGCGCGCGGTTCGTCACCATGCGGTGATGGGTATCGTGGAAGAGGAGCACGAACCTTCGCCGCGCGCGGCAGTCACCAATCTGCGCCACCAGGTCGTGATCGTTCCACTCATGAACCAGCACCAGGTCCGCGTCCGCAATCGCCAGTTCGACATCGAGGGTTGGCGCGTCATAGCCAACGAACTTCGCATGCGGAAAAATTTCTTGAAACCGTTGCAGCGGCTCGCGGCCATGCTCCTGGATCAAATTCGTCACGCTCCAGCCATCCTTCGGCTCATAAACCACGACGTCATGCCCGCGCGACATCAACTCCGTCACGATGCCGCGGAGAAAGTGCGCATTACCGTGATTCCAATCGGAAACCAGCGAGTGATAAAACATGCGGATGTTCATGGGTCTTTCAATGGGAATGCCGTCGCAACGCGGGGCGACCGGTGAGGGGAACGAAGACTGCCGGATCATTCAGCAACGGCGACCCGGTTTCCTGCGCCGCCGGGACCCGCGTCATCATGACGTCGGCGTAGGCGGACCAATACGCTTCACCCATTTTCTGACTGTTCATCTGGAGTGCGCGCCCTCGTGCTTTATCGGCCAGCGCCTGCCGCCGGAGCGGGCGCTTGATCAAGTGACGAATCCGATCGCGCAACGCGGTTCGGTCCGAAGGATTCACGAACTCCGCGGCGCCGCTCCATAATTCCCGCAAGCTCGGAATGTCGCCCAGCACCAACGCGCATCCGGCCAACGCCGCTTCGAGCACGGACAAACCAAACGGCTCATAGCGCGCCGGCGCAGCGAAAATGGCCGACCGTTCGTATTCGTCAATAAGCCCGGATTCCGTCAGACGCCCCACAACCTGAAGATTCCGGCTGTTAAGACGCTGGCCGTCCGGACCGTTGCACTCGCCGGCCACGAACACCGGCCAGGGAAGTTGTGGCGCAATTTCCGCCAGCATGGAAATGTTCTTCGCCTCGTCCCACAGCCGCCCCACTCCCAGTATGCGTTCCTCCTTCGTTCGCACTTTGAACTTCTCAGGATTGCGACCATTGTAAATGACTTCGCCGCTCAGAAACGGAGCGTACTGCGCTTCCAATCCGATCAGCATCGCCCGGGTTGGCGCCACCAGCATGCTCGCACCCAGCAGCCCGGCCCGGACCCGACGGGTGTACTCCCTGCACCGGTGCGGGATGGGGCTGCTCTTCACCGCGCGCCACCAGGAAAGCACGCACGAGTGCGCGACGATTAACTTGGGAGACCGAAAATGGAGCGCGCCGTGCGCGTAACCATTCAAGTGAACCACATCCGGATTAAACCCTCTTTCCAGTTCCAGAAGCCATTCGCCGGCATCATCGACATCCTTCCAGGGCGAATCCATCCATTCGAGTCTGAATTCACTTTCGGCAAACTCTACATTCGGCAGCCGTTGCACTTGCGCGCGTTGATCCGGTCGCGGCGTTTCACCCATGGACGCGAGCAGCACGTGGACCTCGTGCTCCGCGAGCACCTCGCAAAGCTCCATCGTGTACGTCCAGACGCCTCCAATGGGGTCGGTCGTCATCAGAATGCGACGGGGAGCAACGAGGGTCGGATGATTCATAGGCAACTTTGGTAAAGGGCATCAATCGTCGCCGCCGTTCGGATCGCTGTCTCAATCTCCGCATCAAACGCGCGCGCAGTCGCCAGTTGATTGGCCCAGGTCACAATGCCGCGTCCGCCCCAGTCATCGGGTGGCGAGGCCAGCACCTCTCGCGTGCGATTGCGATGCAATCGTTCGGCGATGAAATCGTAGAACGAGCCGTTCACGTTTCTAAAGCACGCGCCCCCTTTCGTACCAAGGAACGTCGCTCCGATCTGCGCCTCACAACCCGCCGGCGCTTTCCAGGAACACGCAAGTTGAACGCTGGTGCCCGTTTCCAACTCAAGTTGCGCGCCCCCGTAGTCTTCCACCTGACCCGCGGTACCGCGGTGAAACGAGGCCGTGGCCCGTTTAACTTGCGGAAAATCCAGACACCATAGCGCCAGATCAATCAGGTGCGTACCCAGATCGATCAGACAGCCGCCGCCAGAGAGCCTGGCATCGTAGAACCAGGGCTTGTCCGGCCCGTAGGCGTTATGGAAAACCATCTCAGCGGCGTAAACGTCGCCCAGCTCGCCGGCGCGAATCACTTGGCGAATGGACTTCATCCCGGCGGTGTGGCGATAGCAAAGATCAACTCCCAGCAACCGGTTCACGGCCCGCGCCTTCGCGACCAGGGCCCGGCATTCTGCCGCAGTTCTCCCCAAGGGTTTTTGACAGAACACCGCGCAGCCATAGTCCAACGCCGCCATGGCCTGCTCCGCATGCAAGGCGCTGGGTGTGGCGATCACGATGCCGTCCAGATCAAAATCCAATAATTCATCCAGATCCCGCGCCTCCATGGCGCGCGGCGCAATCGCCCTGCCGGCGATCACCGCGTCGTGAACCGGGTCCGCCAGGACCGCCATCTCAGCCGCCGCACTTTGGGCGATGGCCTTCAGACGATGACGACCGATCCAACCGAGGCCAAGGAAACCCAGTCGAGGCAAGCCAATGCCCGATGCTCCGTTATGAGCCGGGCCCGCAACCGGGAGTTGTAATACCTCATTCATGAATCATCAGTGCTTTCATAAAACCAGCCGGCCGGTCGCGCAGCAGGTCGAGTGCGGCAGCAATCTGGTCGAGCCGGAAGCGATGCGTGTAAAGCGGGCCTGGGTTTAAACGACCCTCGGCAATCGCATCAATCGCCGCGCGCATCCCTTCCAGATAAATTTCGGGGTCGCGCTCATGGGCGTTGATCACATCCAGTCCGCGCCAGTTCCACGACTGCATGTTGACTTGCCGCGGCCCATCCTGATGATAACCCGCGATGATGAGCCGACCTCGTTCGCGACAGATCTCGCTGGCAAGATCCAGCGGCTCCTGGAAGCCAGTTGCTTCAATTACGCGTTCGCAGCCGAGCCCTCGCGTAACTTCCTTCACCTCGTTGACGGCACGCCGGTAATCATCGGTAGCGATGATGTCATGTGCCCCCATGCGCCGCGCCATCTCGCGAGCCGACGCGCGACGACCCAGAGCAATCACGTGCGCCCCCGCGTTCCGGGCCAGACCGACAAGTAAAGCGCCGAGAAATCCCAGGCCCACCACAGCGACCGTTTGTTTGGGTTGAAGGTCGCAACGTGCGAATACATTCATCGCACAACCGAGTGCCTCTCCGGGAAATGGTTCGTTATCCAGACTTTTTGGCAACAGCACAACGTGGTCGGCCGGGCTCACGTCGCATTCGGCAAAGGCGTGATACGAGAGCATGGCCACGCGGTCGCCGGACTTTACCTTGCTGACTTCTTCGCCGACGGCCTCGACGATGCCCCAACCTTCGTGACCCGGCGTCCCCGGCGCCAGCGGATAACGGAACCAGGGTCGCCCGTCCCATACCGGCAAATTCGAGCCGCAAACGCCACATCCCTGCAAACGCACGCGAACGCCGCGGGGCGGAACGGTGTCCCGCGGTTCTTTCCGCAGAGTCGCCACCCGCGGAGCCGTTATCACGACGGAAGTCATTTTCATTAGAACCTGGGTTACCAGTGCGCCCTGGTCGTCACGAGCCTCAATGCGCAACGGGCATGGCGGCCTCAACTTGATGGCCGGACGGACTGGTCGCAGTCAGTCCACCTCGCGATTGGCGCAGCCACTCGAAAAGTCGTGACACGCCTTCTCTGACACTGACCTTGGGAGTCCACCCCGTGGCTTTGGTGAATCGCCGAAAATCAGAAACGTAGAAGCGCTGATCGGCCTGACGCCACTGGTCGTAAATCACCTTCGGCACGACGCCCGTGACCGCTTCGATGAGATTCACCAGTTCGATCAAGCTGACGGTATTCTGGGGTCCGCCACCAATGTTGAAGGCCTCGCCGCGCACCGCACTGATATGCTGCTGCGCGAGCAGAAAGGCGTTCACGAGGTCGTCGATGAACAAAACATCGCGCACCTGCTTTCCGTCCCCGTAAATCGTGATCGTTTCATCCTCCAGCGCGCGAATCAGAAAGTGCGCCACCCAGCCCTGGTCTTCGGTACCAAACTGGTGCGGGCCGTAAATGCAGCTCATGCGAAATACCACGGTCGGCAAACCATAACTGCGCGCGTAATCCAGCACATACTGTTCGGCGGCGCCCTTGGAACATCCGTAAGGACTCTGGAAACTTAAACCGCGGTCTTCGCTGAAGCCATTGTGCCTCTGGCGGCTCTCCACCGGTTCATAGCGCCGGTGGTTGGCGCGAAGCGGCACATCGTCCATGTGCCCGTAAACCTTGTTCGTCGAAGTGAACACCAATGGCGCGGCCTTGCCGAGCGCACGCAACGATTCAAGCAGATTCAGCGTGCCCCGGGCGTTGACTTCGAAATCTTCCACCGGGTCGGAGAGACTCGTGGTCACGGCCACCTGGGCCGCAAAATCAAAAACCTGCGCCGGCCGGATGGAACGCACCAGGATGGCCAGCCCTCGACGATCCCGCACGTCACCCGTCTCCACCTGCAAAAGCTCTCCGTGAGTACGCGCCAGCCAATTGAGGTTTTCCATCACGCCTCCCCGCGACAGATTGTCAAACACCACGACCGGGCGGCGTGCCGACAAAAGCCGGTGCGCCAGGTTTGATCCGATAAAGCCCGCCCCGCCCACAATCAACACCGGGCCGGTGATATTTTTCGATTTCATACAGTAAGTCCTCGCAAATCCAACTCCGCGCTGGCCTCAGAAACGTGATCGATGGCGATCCGTCCTCCGAGCCAATCGGCCAGTTCAACCAGTCCCTCATCGAAGCCGACCCCGGGTTCATATCCCAGGACCTCGCGCGCGCGGCTGATGTCCGCGAAACAGTGGCGAATATCCCCCACCCGATACTTGCCGGTAATGGTCGGTTCGAGGTCCGCTTTGCCCAGCACCTGCGCCATGCGCTCGGCGATTTCGCGAACCGTGAAATGGGAGCCGCTGCCGACGTTGAAAACCTGATTTGCCGCCTCCGGTTTTTCCAACGCGAGCCGGCACGCCTGCGCCACATCGTGAACGCTCACGAAATCCCGCTGTTGCGAGCCATCCTCAAAAATCAGCGGCGCGCTGTGGTTCAACAACCGCGAGGCAAAAATCGCGAGCACGCCCGTGTAAGGATTGGAAAGCGCCTGGCGCGGACCATAGACATTGAAGAAACGCAGTGCCACGGTGGGAATCCCATACGCGCGCCCGGAGAGCAAACACATCAGTTCCTGATCGAACTTCGAGAGTGCGTAAATGGACGCCAGCGATGGCGCCTTGGTTTCCGGCGTCGGAACGGGCCGCAACATGGTGCCGTCGGGAGCAGCCGGCTCCCACTTTCGTTGCTTCAGTTGTTCCATCGAACGTTGGGCGCCCTCGACTGATTGGCCTTGCGAATCACAATACAACCCTTCCCCGTAAATGCTCATGCTCGACGCAACGATCAAGCGCTCCACCGGTTTCTGGATCAACAGCTCCAGCAGTCTCGCGGTACCCCCATTGTTCGTGGCGGTGTAGTCCGCAATCTCATACATGCTCTGGCCCACACCCACCCGCGCGGCAAAATGGAAAACGGCATCCACTCCATGCAACGCTCTACCCAGCGCACCGGAGTCGCGAATATCACCCGCGTGCAATTCAATATCGGCGTCCAGATAATCGGGCCGCCCAGCGCTCTCCCCGTGCACCTGTGAAGAGAGTGAATCGAGCGCCCGCACCCGGTAACCGTGCTTCAACAGATCATCCGCCACATGCGACCCGATGAACCCCGCCCCGCCGGTGATCAGAACTTTTTTGCCGGACATAGACTTCCTTCGCCGCAATCGTGGCCTGGCGTGTTCTCGAAAACGGTTTGATGAAGCGACAGGTGTTGCCAGGAAACCGCTTTGAAACTTTCGCCGGGAAAATCCACGCGTAACATTCGGGCGGCGCCACGAGCCCGCACGGTTCCGGAATGTCCCACCCGTTCTTCGACCCAGTGCCGAATCGCGTCGTGGTCCGTTAAACGTTTTGCCGTTGCCATAAATAAATTTTCCTTTTCGTCGCTGGACCGTCTCTAGCCAAAACCAAGCCAGTGCTTCAGGGGAGCGCTGGGGTGTCTCCGCCTCGGAAGGAATAGCGAAGGCGCATCGGGGTTTGCCCGGTGGAGTCGCGCTGCGGAGGAACCATCACGGAGCGCAAAGTGCGAAGGTCATTTGCAATATGCAGCAGCACCTTTGTCTTCAGATGCACTATGCATCCGAAGTACGGCGCTCCGCTTGGCCGGGCGGCGTGTTATCAGAGGCTTTCAGCATTTTCCTCCCATGGCATGGGTTGGGCTTGGAGAATTTCCCGGACAGTTTGACAGTGACCGCAGTCTTACTGACCGATTGCTGGTTTAACCTGAACTCAAGAACACTATGAAAAACGGACTCCACGAATTGTTTCTCGATGAACTCGCCGACATGTATAGCGCCGAACAGCAACTGACCAAGGCATTACCCAAACTCGCCAGGGCCGCTCAAAGCGACGACCTCCGGGAAGCCTTTGAAATGCACCTCGAGGAAACTGAAAATCACGTTTCCCGGCTCGAACAGGTTTTCGAATCGCTCAGCGAAACGCCCAGGAAGAAGAAGTGCAAAGGCATTGAAGGCATCCTGGGTGAAGGCAAAGAAATCATGACCGAGCACAAGAAGTCGGAGGAACTCGATGCGGCGTTGATTTCGGCCGCGCAAAAGACGGAGCATTACGAGATCGCTTCCTACGGATGCCTCTGCACGTGGGCCGAGCAGATGGGCCACGACACCGCGCTGAACCTGCTGAAAGAGAACCTCACCGAGGAAAAGGCCGCCGACGAAAAACTCACCGAGATCGCGAAATCATCGGCCAATCTCGAAGCCGAACACGCCCAGCGCTGAGAGGGCTGTTTATTCTGACTCTCTCCCTGGCCCAGGGAGAGAGTTCTGAAGTTGAAGAGGATGCGTCGCACCGCACGCATCCACTTGAGGGTTCTGCGCTCCCCTGCCTTCCTTCCCGCCGTAAACCCCGCTGAGACTTTTCCGCAATGGAAATCAGCGCAAGGGCGGATTGTTTGTGCCTGCCAACGCTCCTAGATTCCGGCGAATGTTCTTCCAACCGGACCGGACATTCAGGAAAAGAAGGTTCAATGTGAGGATTTTATGGGAAGCACGGAAAACGATTTTTTACTTGAGGGACCGCCGACCGGGAAAACTCTGTCCGCAATCCAGGATGACCGACCTGGCTTTCTGCTGGCGGAAGACACCGCCAGCAAAGATCTCCTGGTCCAACGCGCCTTTGGCGCTGCGGGCATGGCCGATTCACTCCACGTTGTCGCGGATGGCGAAACCGCCATCGAGTACCTGCGCGGCTGCGGAGAGCCGGGCCCCACTCTGGGCCGGCTCCTGCCGAAGGTCGTTCTGCTCGATTCGAAGCTCCCCGGAAAAGATGGCTTCGAAGTGCTGAGTTGGATGCGGATGCAATCGCACTGCCGCTCATTGATCATCGTCATCTTTACCGGCTTGAACCGGGAAGTCGATGCCGACCGCGCGCGGGCGATGGGAGCTGATTTCTATTTAACGAAACCAAACACGTTTGATGAACTGGTGAAAATGACACGTTGCTTATACGAATGGGTGCTCGGAAAAAGTCCCGTCACGAACTCGCAACTCCTCGCAACTCATCGTGCTTAACTGAACATCTCCGAGCCGCCATTGGTGTGAATCACCTGTCCCGTTACGTAAGAGGAATCCGACGGCGAAGCGAGAAAAAGAAAACCGGGGGCGACCTCCGCGGGTTGCCCGGGCCTTTTCATCAAAGTGTTTTTGCCGAAACGCTCGACGTGATCCTCCGAAAAAGAGGCGGGGATGAGCGGAGTCCAGATGGGGCCGGGCGCAACGGCATTGACGCGAATTTTTCGTTCGGCCAGTTGCTTGGCGAGCGAACGAGTGAAATTGAGAATCGCGGCTTTGGTGCACGCGTAATCCATGAGATGCGGCTCCGGGTCATAGGCCTGGACCGAAGTCGTATTGATGATCGCGGCGTCGGCCGGCATATGCGGCAGCACCGCCCGGGTCATGTAAATGAAGCCAAAAATATTTGTGCGAAACGTCCGCTCCAGTTGTTCCGGATTAAGGTCTTCGATCCCCTTGATTTCCCGTTGCTCGGCCACGTTGTTCACGAGGATGTGCACCGCGCCAAACGCGTTCACCGTGTCGCGCGCCACCCGCTCGCAGAAACCAGGCTCGGCAATGTCACCGGCAAATCGCAGCGCGCGACGTCCCAAGGCCCGGATCCGGCCGGCCGTCAACTCCGCGTCCTCATGCTCGTTCAAGTAAACAATACTGACATCGGCGCCTTCCTTGGCGAACAGGATGGCCACGGCCCGGCCAATGCCACTGTCGCCACCAGTCACAATCGCCGCCTTGCCTTCCAGCTTTCCGCTCGGACGATACTCAGGGTCATCATCCAGCGGCTGAGGGCGCATGGCGGCTTCCGAGCCGGGCAGTTTTTGCTTCTGGCGCGGCAACGTTCTCGTCTCTTTATCGGCCCTTGCTGGCATAAACATCTCCAATCTTGCGTTAAACATTCAGGATCGCTCTCCCGTACAACCAGCCTGAGTTGTACCACCCGAAGAACCCGCTTTTTGGGCACACCCCTGACCCTTAAGACCGCGCGACGCTGCAACCTGCAATCACGCTCGAGGGTTTCACTGCAACTTTCACAAACCGCGCTTCCGGCGCTGACCGGATGAGGACAACCATCATGCGCACGCTGATCATCGATGAAGTTGAGGCCGATCGACGGACGACGTCGGCCATGTTGTCAGAATTGGGCCACGAACCCGTTCCGGTGAGTGATGCCGACAATGCCGTTCAACAGTTGGGAAAAGTCCCCTGCGACCTCGCGTTTGTGGACCTCAAACTGAACGGGAAAAGCGGCATCGAGTTGATGCGCACCCTTCAGACGCGCCTGCCCGACCTCGACGTCGTCATCTCCACGGCGTTTGCGTCATTCGAATCCGCGGTCGAAGCCATGCGCTGCGGAGCGGCCGATTATCTTCCCAAGCCGTTCACCTCGGAACAGCTCCGCCAGGTGCTCGACAAGTTGGCCAAAGCCCGAAAACTCCGCGGTCGGGTGGCGGAACTCGAATCGCGCATTTCTTCGAACATTCCCCAGGCTGACCTCACCACGCGGGAACCGCGCATGCAGAAGGTGTACGAAATCGCGCTCAAGGCCGCGGCGATGCCGGTCACAATTCTTTTGTTGGGAGAAAGTGGCACGGGCAAAAGCATTCTCGCGCGCTACATTCACGAGAACAGTCCCCAACGCGACAACATGTTCATCACGGTGGCGTGCCCGAGTCTTTCGCGCGAGTTGCTCGAGAGCGAATTGTTCGGCCACACCAAAGGCTCTTTCACCGGTGCGGTTGGCGAAACCTGGGGCAAGGTTGCCGCAGCCGACGGCGGAACTTTGTTCCTCGATGAGATCGGTGACCTTCCCATCGAGATTCAACCGAAGCTGTTGCGATTGCTGCAGGAGAGAGAATACGAGCGCATTGGCGAATCGAAACCGCGCCGCGCCAATGTGCGGGTGATCGTTGCGACTAATCGGGATCTGACGAAGGCGGTCAAGGAAGGACACTTCCGGGAAGACCTGTATTACCGGGTGAAGGTCGTGCCGCTGCAGATCCCGGCATTGCGGGAACGGCGCGCCGACCTGATGCGAATTGCGATGGGCTACCTGGAGTTCTGCTCCAATCAATGCGGCAAACGGCTGGCGGGATTTTCCCCCGAAGCGGAGCAAGCCCTGCAGCGTTACGACTGGCCGGGAAATTTGCGCGAACTGAGGAATGTCGTCGAGCGCTCGGTGATTCTCGCGGAAAGCGATCGTGTTGAATTGTCCGATCTGCCGGAGGAACTGCATCAGTTGCTCGATACCGGTCTGAGTTCCAACGTGCAACTGGGCGGCGACTTTTCACTGCAGGAATTGGAACAGGAGCACATCCGTCGGGTCGTTCGTCGGGTCAAACCGCGCAAGAAGGCCGCGCAGATTCTCGGCATCGATTCGGTGACGCTGTATCGCAAAGGAAAGAAGTACGCGCTTTAAACCGCCCTCCGGTCAGCGCGGCGGCGCGTTGGTCACGGCTGAATTGGTGGTGACAATTTCCGGGGGTCGATTCACTTGCGGCACCGTGTTGGTTTCGGTCGGCGGACTGACGTTGTTTGTGCCCGCGCCTGATTGATCACCCTGCGGCTTGCAGGCGCCGAGGATAAAGATCGTTGATGCCAGCACGTAGATGCTTTTTATTTTCATGGTTTTCTCCCTTGCTCGGGATTTTACCAGGCCTCCCTAGGCTTTCCGGCCCGGACGTTTCGCGTGGCGGTGCGCGGGTGAGTCGAGTGACTGTTCCTCAGCCGGATTCTTCTCCTGCGCTTCAGCCGCATGGCTCACCGCGCTCGCGAGCTGTTTCTCGGCTTCCAGCCAGTCTTCCAACTCGTGCCCCGGCTCACAGCCCCTTTGCTCGTAAAGAAAGTACGCGTACTGTTCAATGTCCCGGTGTAAAGGATCGGTTTCAGTAATGGGTGTCATAGCCGTTGTGTTTCAATTACCCCCTCGGAGTTCATCACTTTCAGCACTCTGAATTGCTCCCGCTTCAGTTTGGCTTCGGGCAGGAAGGTTGGCCAGTTGGGATCACGAGCGAGACCCTGAGCGACATTCACCGCGACTCTGTCACGGGCGCTGACGATCTTGATGGTTTCGCCCTCTTCAACCATCGAACCCGCATCCGACCTGACGGCGAAGTCGATCTTGCGCGCGAAATAGCTGAGCATCTCCATGTCATCGTGAGCAGTCATTTGAATTTGAGTTTGCCCGCAACCCTGTCCGGGTGGCTTTAAGCTCACTTTGTGCCAAGGGAAACTTGCGTCGGCGCGGAGATGTGCCGGACAAATTTGAACTTCTTTCAGGTCAAATTGCACGACCCGCTCGCCAGCGCATTGCATTTTGTAGCAGGTCAGGCGGCCTCCTTCAGCGGGAAGTTTTTGCATGCTTGGGCTTGTTACGGGAATTGCGAGCGCGCTTGCCTCGGGGTTGGCTGGCCTGGTTGATGGCAGTCCCGGCCACCGAGGGCGCGTCGACCAACACTTTTTGGATCAAGCGCGCGCGTTCTTTCAATTCTCTTTCTTCTGCCTTGTAACGCACCTGCGTATGATGTCGTCCGTTCCGGCCGGCCTCCGCTGCCATTCGGCTGACGAACATGGCCCGTTCCTTGAGGGTTCGCAAAGCCACCCAGAGCGCGTTCTCGACGCCGTTATTCTGCGCGTCCGCCAGACTGCCCGCCGCGAATTCGTGTCCGGTGTGGCAGACAAAGCGCAATAGATTTCCCTCCCGACGCTCCCACAAAGTTCCGCCACATTCCGGACACGTCAGGGTCGAAACCTCGCCTTTAGGAATCGCCTCGGGATCGATCTTATCGGGTTCAGCAGTCCGCGTGGACTGTCGTTGGCGATTGGACTTTTTCATAGGGGCAACTTTGGTGTGAGCCAGCAATTCATTCAGCTTCTGGCCGATGGCCTCGGCCGGGAGCACGTGGTCCGCCTTCACAGCGGCCAGGGCGTTGGACGGCATTTCCGGATACGCCGCGTCCCTGGGACTTTGAACGATACAAACTCCACCTGCGTGTTCGACCGCCACCAGCCCGGCACTGCCATCGTCCAACGTGCCGGAGAGAATCACGGCGATCACTTGCGGCCCATAGACCCGCGCGGCGGATTTGAACAAGGGATCAATCGCCGGGCGCATGTTGTTTTGCTTCGGACCCCGCGACAAAACAACATGCGCATCATGCAGCACGAGGTGGCGGTCCGGCGGAGCAATCAATACTTGGCCTGGCCCCAGCACCTGGCCGTCCCGGGCGTGTTCCACCTTCAGGTAACTGGCCCGACCCAGAATCGTCGGCAAGGCACTGTAAGCCGACGTGTGCAAAACGATCAGAACCGCCGCCGGGAGTTCCGGGTCAAGGCTACGGACAACCTTCGACAAGGCATCAATGCCGCCGGCGGACGCGCCCATCACCACCACGGCGAATCGGCGCCCATCGTCTTCTCTGCCGTGATGAACTTTGATTGAACCGTTTCCTGGCTGTTTGGTTTTCACATCGTCTCCTGCTATCCCGTCTCCGCATGAGGAGCGTTGACAAGCTTGGATTCCGGCGATCCTTTTTCACGAAGGAATATTGAAAGCACCAGCAACATCCCGACTGAGAGAAATTCGCTTTGCCAGTTCTGGAAGGACTCGAACAAGAATCGCGACGTGCCGAGATAGCCCGGCAACGAAACGGATGCCTGGCCGTAATGTTCCAGTTCCTGGTTGAATTCTTTTTGCCCGCCGATGACGTGCAGCACAAACGAGGCGCCAAACAAGCCGAGCAACGCCAGACTCAGTGAATGCTCGTACAGCTTCCGAATCCATCCGCCGCGCCACACCGGCCAGGGCGCACCCTGGCGCGGTTCACTTTCATCGCGCCGCTTTTTCTCATCCACTTCTTTCGAATCCGCCGCGCCCTTCTGCCGCAGCCAGACGGTTAACAGAACCAACGCCCACATTTGCAGAAACTCGCTCTCCCAATTCTCGAACACGGCTTCAATGCAATGCCCGCTGAAGACGTAGTCGAGTAAGGATTGCGATGGCTCGCCTTGAAGTTCCTGTTCCAAATTGTGGCTTCGGTGACCGGTGAGAATCTGCCCGGCGAGAAAAATGAAAAAGAGCAGAAACAACGCCAGCGAAAGACTGTTGGCACGGACAAACTCCTTGAGACCTTTCTTTGAGGTGAGCCGCTTGAGGACGCGGATAATCCTTTTGGTTGAACGTCGCGCCCAATCAAATTCCGTTGCCAGGATCGCAAGCCCGGCCGGAAGGACCACGAAGGCCGGCCCGGGCAGAACCAGCAGCGCGATGCCGAGCAACAGCACCGCCCCGCCGACTATCAGTGCGATGGCTTTTCGGATGGGCCTGGCTGCGCCCGTATCGATGCTCGCCCCTGCGTGTTTGGCCTTGCTCATGCCGCTTTCT
>DASUGI010000002.1:0-2184 GCA_036274115.1 Verrucomicrobiia bacterium | reverse complement strand
GTTCAGCAGCATCGTGCCGTTCTTGCTGACGATGTCCACAAGTTCATCCACAATTTCTCCGGTGTCCTTGTAAACGTGATTGGTGATGTAGCCCCAGGAATTGCGGGAGAGTGAAGTGCAGGTTTGCCAGAAGTACGGTTGAATGTCCGCCGCCGCACCGCGTTCCATGTCGAACACTCCTGAGCCGCGCGGGAACGAAATGCCTTCCCACTCCTTGAAGTTGATGGCGACCTGCTTCTTCCACTCAGCCGCGCGATTGTAGTAATACGCCGCGAACGTCTTGAGATACGGCTGAAACACCGGCTGGCAAATCCACCAGTCGAAGTAGAAGACTTCGGGCTGGTATTTGTCCACGATCTCGCACGAGCGCAGCAGCCAGTCGTCGAGGAACTCTTTGGTGGGCGGCTCGGTCTGGGCTTCGGAGGTGCGTTTGTTGACTGCTGGTCCGTAGAGATCGGCAAAGCGCGGGTCGCGCACGTCGGAGTCGAAATACATTCCGTTGTCGAAGAAGAACCAGTGCTCGGCGCGATGCGATGATGCGCCAAACACAATGCCTGCTTTGCGAAACGCTTTGGCTTGCTCGGCAATCACGTCGCGTTGTGGTCCGAGCTTCTTTGCTGACCAATCGGTGAGCGCGCTGTCGTACATCGGGAAACCATCGTGATGTTCGGCCACGGGCACGATGTATTTCACGCCAGCCTCCTTGAACAATTTAGCCTAGGCCGTCGCGTCGAACTTCTCCGCCTTGAACGACTGGAAGAAATCCTTGTACCCGAACTGTGATTGCGGTCCGTAAGTGGCAATGTGGTGTTTGAATTCGTCCGAGCCCTGCACATACATGTTGCGCGGATACCATTCGCTGCCAAACGCGGGCACCGCGTACGCGCCCCAGTGGATGAACAGACCAAACTTCGCGTCTTCATACCACTTTGGGGTTTTAAAATTGTTGGTGATGGATTCCCAGGTGGGCTGGAATGGACCGCGTTTGGCAACGGCATCAATCGCGGCCAAACGCTTTTCGATTTCAGCCGGGAACAATTTTGCAACGAACTTGTGGCCGGCGTTTGCGACCATCTGTGTGCTGACTTTCCAGAGATAATCCAGG
This sequence comes from Verrucomicrobiia bacterium, assembly GCA_036274115.1. Taxonomy (GTDB): domain Bacteria; phylum Verrucomicrobiota; class Verrucomicrobiia; order Limisphaerales; family JADLHS01; genus JADLHS01. Next base: position 1,079 of record DASUGI010000002.1, on the reverse strand, counting down.
TCCTTCTTCGTGGCGGTGAAGATCGTTCCGTGCTTGAGGCCTTCGGGAAACGTCATTTCGCTGCTGACATTGGTAAACGAAATGAAGTCCCGCGTGCCCACGGCGCCGTAGCTCTTCGTTGCGTACGAATCAAAGTAGATGAGCCAGTCGTCGCCGAGTTTGAGCGACGTCGGGCCTTCCGTGAGTTTGTCGGTGAAAGGTGGGGAGATATTTTTCCACGGCCCGAGTGGTGTATCGCCGAACGCGACGCGGATGTTGCGTTCGGGCCGGGTGTTGTCTTTGAGAATGAGAACGTAGTTGGAGTTCGTAGCGCCCCTCTCCCCATTCGATGGGGAGAGGGGTTCTTGGCCGGTTTTGACGATCTGGCAATCAATCACACTGAAGCCGGGATCGAGAAAGAGCTTTGTTGGTGTGAACGCTTTGAAGTCCCGCGTTGTGATGTAATACATCCGATGATTGTTCGTGGACGCTTCGAGATAATCGGGAAAGCGTCCCGGAATCGTCGAGGCCCAGCAGATAATGAATTGTTGGTCCTGGTCGTCGTAGAACAATTCCGGTGCCCAGACGTTGCAAACGTTGGGTTCATGCGCCATCGCGGGGATAAACTGTTGCTCCGACCAATGCGCCAGGTCTTTGCTGTGTGCGTAACCGAAGCCGTTGTTTCCGCGCCAGGCGGAAGTCCACACCAGATGCCACGTGCCGTCCGGCCCGCGAACGATGCTTGGGTCACGCATGATCGGCTTCTCGCCGATATGCGCTTTGAGGAATAGACCCGGCACATTGCTCCAATGATAGCCGTTATAACTGAATGCATAGCGTAGCCCATCCTGGTCGCCTTCTTTGAACGTGCTGAAGAGATAAACCGGGGCGTCGGGATTGGTGGGTTGGGCAAAGGCTGTTGTCGGCTTGGCCGCCAGAACAAAGGCCACGCAGACGACGACTAAGTCGTGTTTTCAAAATGCTATTTGAGCCAATCCAAGATGGCGCCGAGTTGAACAAAGCTCAGGAAATACAAATCGCGTTTTTCGTAACGCGTGCCGATGCGGCGGTACCGCTTGGCCCGCTGAAAGAAATTCTCG
>DASUGI010000001.1:0-3250 GCA_036274115.1 Verrucomicrobiia bacterium | reverse complement strand
TTGCCAGAGAACGCGCCGCCGCCGTGACGGCCCATGCCGCCGTAGCTGTCCACGATAATCTTACGGCCAGTCAAACCGGTGTCGCCTTGAGGACCACCGACCACGAAACGGCCCGTCGGATTGATCAGGAACGTAGTGTTTTTGGTGAGCAGGTTTTTCGGCAAGGTCTTCTTGATGACTTCTTCGATGCAGAATTCCTTGATCTCCGCGTGCTCCACATCGTGTGCGTGCTGCGTGGAGATAACGACATTGACGATTTCAACCGGTTGGTCGTTTTGGTAACGAACCGAAACTTGGCTCTTAGCATCAGGACGCAGCCATTTTACTTTGCCGGTCTTGCGAATCTTGGTGAGCACCCGGCCCAGTTGATGCGCGTACATGATTGGCGCAGGCATCAACTCCGGTGTTTCGTTGCACGCATAACCGAACATCAGTCCCTGATCGCCGGCGCCCTGCTCGTCCGTGTCTTTGCCTTCCGCCGCCTTCGCATCCACACCCTGCGCGATGTCGGGCGATTGCGACGTGACCGCGTTCATGATGAGCACCTTGTCCGCGTGGAAAACGTCGTCGTCGTTCACATAACCAATCTCACGAATCGCATCGCGCGCGATCTGGTTGAAGTCCAGCTTGGCCTTGGTGGTAATTTCGCCACCGACCACGACGAGGTTGGACTTGCAATAAGTCTCGCAAGCGACGCGGCTGTATTTATCCTGCGCCAGGCACGCGTCGAGGACCGCATCGGAAATCGTATCGGCAACTTTGTCGGGATGGCCTTCGCCGACGGACTCGGAGGAGAAAATGAAATTTTTGCTCATGAACTTGGTTATTGGTCGTGGACTTACTTTGTCATATTGACGTATCAGGATAGGATGATATAACCCATTACCAATGCGTCAAACGGAATTTTCGGAAAGTTTTGGCCCGGGGCGACGCTTGAATGCGCCGGTGGTTTCTGCAACCGTCTGGGCATGAAGAAGGCCGCGCAAAAGTTGCCCCCTGTCCTTAGTCACCAATGGGTTGACTTGGTGGAATTAGCCATGCATCGGGCCATAGCGCGCAAGATTCGGAGGCGACCCGAGCTTTTCAAACACGCTCAGCGCACGCTGGCGCGTTGGGAAAAGTCCAAACGGGCTTGTCCTCCTCCTTTGCGTGAATGGAAGCAGATTTTGAGGAACAACGAGATGGACGCGGTACTGCGCCTGATCACGCGTCCCGATGAAGAGGGTAACCGCCTGCGTTCCACGGCACCTTTCTGTGATGTGTTGACCAGACAGGAAGTCCAAGCCATTTGGGCGCGGTATGACTAAAGCGGAGTTCGAGGACCTGCTCAAGCGGGCCGGGGCGTTGGCGCGGGAATGGGATTTCTTTCTCATTGGAAGCCAATCCTTGCGGGCCGTGTGTCCGGCGATTCCCCGTGATTTTCCGACGACCCTCGAGGCGGATCTCTATCCACGCAACCATCCCCAGGCTTGGAGTCTCCTGCGGGCGGAACTCGGCAACAAGTCCGCGTTCTTCAAAAAGCGCAGTTATTATCTCGACTGCACTGATCCCGGGCTCGCCACTTTGCCGGACGGCTGGACCGAGCGTTTGATTCCATTTCGAACCCCGCGAACGGGTGGTGTCACGGCGTGGTGCTTGGAACCGCATGATTTATTCGCGAGCAAACTGGTGGCGTGGCGGGACAAAGATCGGCAATTCCTGCGCGCGATGCTGAAGCACAAATTTGCGAAGCCGCCTATCGCCCTGAGCCGCGTTGATGATTTACCAATCGCGCCATCTCGCCAGGAAGAACTAAAGAGCCGCATCGCTGATCTGGTTGCGGAACTGCGTCCCTATCGGGCAAAATCCCGTCAGAAGAAATAAATCATGTCACCCACCCTCAAATCACTCCGCGCCTTGTCCGATCCGACCCGCCTGCGCATCGTTGCGCTGCTGGAGAAAGACGAATTGTCCGTCAACGAACTCCAGGAAATCACGCGCCTGGGACAATCACGAATCTCAACACATCTCGGCTTGCTGTCCGATTGCGACCTGGTGCGGGCCCGCCGTGAAGGCAAGCGGACCTTCTACAAACTCAACCCGCTCGCTGACACTGTAGCGAGCGAATTTATCCAACTCGCCATTCGCGGCGCGAAAGAACTCACCGAACACGCGAGCGATCAAATCAATCTCAAGCGCATCCTCAATCGCCGCCGCGAGCAGGCGCAGCTTTTCTTTAACCAGGTCGCCGGACGTTTTGATCGTGTCTACGGGCCGGGCCGTTCGTGGCAGGCGTTTGGACATTTGTTGTTGCGCATGCTTCCCCCACTAACCGTCGCCGACCTTGGCGCGGGCGAAGGATTGCTAAGCGAACTGCTGGCTCGACGCTGCAAGAAAGTCATCGCGGTCGATAACTCAGAGAAAATTGTGGAGTTCGGTGCGGCCAAGGCGAAGAAGGCAGGATTAAAGAACCTCGAATTCCGTTTGGGAGATTTGCAGAACCCGCCGGTTGAACCGAATAGCGTCGACCTGGTGATTCTCAGTCAGGCCTTACACCATGCGGAAGATCCTGCGGCTGCCTTGGCCAGCGCCGCTAAACTACTCAAGTCGCGCGGCCAAATCCTGATTCTTGATCTGCTCGCACACAAATTCGACAAGGCGCGCGAGCTTTACGGCGACCGTTGGCTGGGCTTCGCCGAGAGCGATTTGCATCGCTGGCTGGAAGCGGCGGGTTTCAAGAAGCTTGAAATCAGCGTGGTAGCACGCGAAGAGCAAGCACCGCACTTTCAAACCCTGTTGGCCAGCGGGGAGAAATGAATCCCCTGACGGTTGTCCGCCAAGTGCCGCAGCATGGCCGCAATCAACTCTCGCGCCAAAGCTTCAGGACGAAAGTAATGATCCACACCCCAGACCGGGAAGATTTCCCCGGGCCATTGCACAACGTCCGCCAGTGAAACGGTGCCATCGTTCGGCCCCCAGAGCGATAGCCTTTGGTGACAAAACCGCGAATGTCGGGTCGTCATATGTTTCCGCAAAGGGAAACCCACCAAGCTCAACATTCGCAGCCGCGCTGGCAATTGAAGCGGCTTGGCCAGCAACCCGGCAGCCCGACTTAAATCCCTCACCAGTGTGAAATCGCGTTTCTGCAGATAGCACTGGCACTGGAACAGCCACGTCCGCAGCCGGCTCTCCAGAATCCAATCCGCCATCCGCGTACCGTTCAGCGGTCCACAGACGTTCACCCAGGCGATCACATGCCGAAACAACATTT